>LUZZ01000009.1 GCA_001603845.1 Syntrophobacterales bacterium Delta_01
CCCTTGATGGGGGAGGCCAATGCCGTTGACTTTAGGCTCCTCCCCCTTTGATGGGGGAGGCAGGGTGGGGGTGAAAAACCTAGCGATATCAACCCTCTCCCCCTGCCCCTCCCGCCAAGGGAGGGGAGTCCATGGAGCGTCGCTCCTAAAGTCAACAGCATTGGGGGGCCCGGTGGGTACAGGAATTGACGGGAAAAGGGATGCAAATTCTGGGAGCACCCGCGGCGGCGCTTTCCTGGCTCGGCCGGCAGGGCACACGGCCGCTTGCCGTGCTGGTTGCGGCCGGCATTGCGCTGCCCTCGCTGGGGGCCCTGTTCAAACCCTATGTGACCGAAGCGGTTTTCGTACTCCTGTGCATCGCCTTCCTGCGGGTGGATATGTCGGGGGTCCGGGCCTATTGTCGCCGTCCCTTTATCATCCTTGCCGCCACCGCGTGGTCTTCCGTGGCCATGCCCGTTTTGTTCGGGGTGGGCTGTTACGCCTTCGGTCTCAAGGCCGGGGCGCCCGGGCTGTTCCTGGGGCTCATGCTCCAGGGGGTCGCCTCCCCGATGATGGCCTCCCCGGCGCTCGCGGCCCTGATGGGACTGGATGCCACGCTCGTCCTGGTCGTCCTGGTGACCAGCACGGTGCTCGTTCCGCTCACGGCGCCTCTTTTCGCCTGGATTTTCGTGGGACCGAGCCTTTCGATCCCGCCCCTGACACTCGCGGCCAAGCTTTCGGCCATCCTGGCGGGAGCGGCCGTCGTCGGCTTCGGGATACGCCGGATTGTCGGCCTGGATGCCATCGAACGGCAAAACGACACGATTGACGGCCTCAACATCGTCTTCCTTTTCGTTTTCGTGGTGGCCATCATGGAAAGCATCGGCGCCCGCGTGCTCGCCGACCCGGCGACAACGGCGGCCTTCACGGCCCTGGCCTTCGCGGTGTTCGGCGTCATGCTGTTTCTGACCGTTTTGGTCTTCCTGTACGAAGGCCGGGAACGCGCTTTCGCAATCGGGTTCATGGTTTCGCAGCGCAACCTGGGCCTGATGCTCGCCGCGACGGGCGGCGCCCTGCCGGACCTTGCCTGGCTGTACTTTGCCCTTTCCCAGTTTCCCATCTATTTGTCTCCGCAACTGCTCCAACCCCTGGCACGCCGGGTGTCGGGAAAAACCGCATCGTGAAGCCGGCGACGCCTTGAAATCGCGGGGGCGCTTCGCCCCACGGCCCCATGCTTCCTGCCGGTTCGACTTGCCGCCCGCCTTTTCCGCAGGGGGGCTTTATGCGAAGCCTGCAATGGTTACCTTTACGGTAGAGAAAAACGAAAATGGGCCGCCATACGATGATGGGAGTTGAGTTGCGGGGCCCGGAAGCGGAGTCTCGATACAGGTGCGGACAGTGATTTCAAAATGCAGAGTGGAGGCACCGATGACCAAGGTGGAAGTGAAAAATAAAATGAACATGAATTCGGTTCCGTTTACGCCGATGGGCGGCGTGGGCCGTGGGCCGTTCGATGAGCAGGCGAGGCAGAGCCTCGAACAGTATTCCCAGACTTTCGGCAAGTACTTGGCCCACAAGGAGGACAAGGATTTTTCGGACCGGGAGAAACAGAAGCGCGATCGCGCAAAGAAGGCGAACAAGATTTACAAGCAGGTTTGTGAAGACGTTGGCCTCAAGTCCTGTTTTTTCAGCAACTTCGGAGATTGGGCCGAATATGTCGACGGCAAAATGAGTGATGCCGATTTTCAGTCGAATGCATTTGTGCGGGCAAGGCAAATGAAGGCCGAAGATAATTGAGCGATCAGGCAGTCATTCCGGAATGAAGATCGGGACGAGTCCCGTTGACATATGCGAAAGCGGCGTTTGGATCGTGAAGGAAGTACGTTGATGAAAGTCTCGGGCGGTTTTGTCTCCTACCCGGCCGCATGTTTCCATACGGCCGGGTTCCCTTTCCAGCCGGTATTATTCGCCGTGCGGCGCACCCCCTTTTCGATAATCTCCATTTTGAATGCCCCCGAAGTGTGCTATTAAAAACCCGATCCGATGAGCGATAAAAAACTCTGAAAACAACTGCCACCGGGGAAATGCTTCCCATTCTCGGACCTTTCGGGGAAGCATGCCGGCGCTTCGGCCTCCGGATCCCCCCTGGCATAAGGGGTGAAGTGTGTTCCCTGGCTACCAGGATTCGCTGAACTATCTTTTCGGTCTTCAAAAGCACGGCATCAAGTTCGGTCTCAACAGCACGGAGAACATCCTTGCCCGTGTCGGCAACCCGCACCGAGGGCTTCGTTTCATCCACGTGGCGGGCACCAACGGGAAAGGGTCCACCGCTGCCATGCTGGCGGAGATACTGCAGGCGCACGGCTTCAGGACGGGACTCTACACCTCGCCGCACCTCGTGCGGTTTACCGAGCGTTTTCGGTTGAACGGCCGGGAGGTGCCGGCAGAGCGGATATTGCGGGTCTTCGAAAAGATCCGGTCCATTATCGACGACGCGCAGCCGCCCACGTTTTTCGAAGTCACCACGGCCATGGCCTTCCTGTACTTCGCGGAGGAAAAGGCGGACTTCGTCGTGGCGGAAACCGGGCTGGGGGGCCGGCTGGACGCCACCAACGTGATTTATCCGAAGGTGAGCGTCATCACCAACATCGGTTTCGACCACCAGGAGTACCTGGGATCGACCCTGGCCTCCATCGCTCGCGAGAAGGCGGGAATCATCAAGGACGGCGTCCCGGTGGTGACCGGCGCGCTGCAGCCGGTCGTGCAGGGGATTTTGAAAACCACCTGCATGGCGAAGAATTCGAAGCTCTACAGGTTCAAATCGGATTTCAAGGTGAGACGGAACTCGGACGGCACCTTCCGTTACCGGGGCATCGAAAGGCAGTGGCCGGCGCTGGCGCTCAATCTCCAGGGGCCGCACCAGGCGGGCAACGCCGCCCTGGCGCTGGCCGCCGCCGAGGTGCTCGAACAAAAGGGGCTCCTGAGCCTGGACGAGGCCGCGGTAAAGGCCGGCCTGGCCGGGGTGCGGTGGCCGGCGAGGCTCGAAGTGCTGCGGAAAAATCCGACGATCGTCCTGGACGGGGCGCACAACGCGCAGGGGGCCGAATCCCTTCGGGATTCGCTCAGGCAGTGCTTCCAGTACGACCAGCTCCACCTGGTGCTGGGGATCATGGCCGACAAGGACATCCGGGGCATCCTGCGAAGGCTCCTTCCCATGGCTCAAACCGCTATTTTCACCCAGCCCCGGTATGCCCGCGCCGCGGACCCCGAAGAGCTGCGCAAGATGGCGCGGCCCTACATCCAGCGGCACTACGTCATCCCGGACCCCGCATCGGCGGTGGCCCAGGCGAGCCAGATGGCGGAAGCCGACGATCTCATCTGCATCGCGGGGTCGCTCTATTTTGCGGGCGAGATCAAGGAGATTTTCGGAGAACCGGTGCTTTAGGAAAATGGGAGCGTGTGGGGAGGGAATTTGCAGCCCCGTACCGGCGGAGCCGGCGGCCACGGACCGTTTTTGTGGTGACAGCGTTGGTTTTTGAATATATTTTGACGCATCTTCAAAACACTGGCGGGAAAATATGGCCTTAGACCGCAAAACCGTTTCCGCTCGACCGCCGCAGCCGGCTCGAAAAGGCGGCGCTGCCGGCGTGTTTTGCCCCCGGCCGCAGGTGCGCGCCGGCCGGCGGGCGCTGTCCGGGGAACTCTTCCTTCTTCTCGTCTGTTGCATCGCCGTGGTGTTGTTGTGCCGCCCCTGCGCCCTGGCGGCCGATACGGAGGCGACCCCCGGCCCTTTCCGGATCGATAACGTGAGGACCGGTGATCTTCCCTGGAAAGTGGAGGCCCGCAGCCTTTCCTACGACCAGGAAAACCAGACGGTGGAGGCCGAAGGGCAGGTGCGGTTGAGTTCCGCCGACAGGCTCATCCTGGCGGACCGGGCGGCCCTGGACATGAAAAGCCGCAAGGCCGAGCTGTGGGGCAACGTCTCCCTCCAGTACGGACGGGACTGGCTGAAGGGGCAGCACCTTCTCTGGAACCTGGATTCCGAAACCGGGTGGCTGGACAGCGGCGTCATGTATTTTGCCGAAAACAACTTCTTCGTGCAGGGCAGTTCGATAGCCAAGACGGGCGAGAAGACGTTCGAACTCCAGGAAGGCTACCTCACCTCCTGCAACCCGGCCGACCCGGACTGGAAAATCCAGTACCGCAACATGAAAATAGACGCGGACGGCGTGGCCTGGGCCAGGGACGTTTCCATGTGGGCCCGCAGCTTTCCCGTGATGTTCATGCCGGTCATCGGGGTCCCGGTGGAAAAGAAGCGCCAGTCGGGATTCTTGCTGCCCTACGCGGGTTATTCCAGCGACAACGGGTTCGAGTTCGAACAGCCCTACTACTGGGCGATCCGCGATGACATGGACGCCACCCTGTACGGGCGGTATTTGTCCGAGCGCGGGTTCATGAGCGGGTTGGAGTTCCGCATCAACAATCCCACGTGGGGAACGGGGGTGTGGGCGGCCAACTACCTGCACGATCAGTCGGACAAGGTGGTCCCGGCGGAGGACCGGTTCTGGCTGCGCGCCCGCCACAACATGGAGCTGCCCTGGAAGATCGAGGCGAAAATAGACCTGGACATCGTGAGCGACCGCACGTTTCTGCCGGAGTTCACCACCGGGTCGACCTCCGTGAGCCAGGCTGAAATACTGTTCCGGGACCGGTTCGGACGCGGTATCCTTTTCGACAGCACCGCGTCGGTGCGCGAATCCACCCTGTACCTGGAAAAGCGCAAGGAATCCGAACTGCTGAGCATGGACCTGCGCTACTTTCAGCCGCTCGAAGACCGCTTCGACAACTCGACGCCGCAGAAATTGCCCGGCTTTTCGTATACTATAATCCCGCAGGGGCTGGCGGGGACGCCCTTTTATTACACCCTGGACAGTTCCGCCGTGAACTGGTGGAGGCGCGAGGGGGACAGCGAGCAGCGGCTGGATCTCCATCCCCGGATCTATTACCCCATGCACTGGGGAAACTACCTCGACGTCGAGCCTTCCGTGGGATTCCGCTCGACTTCCTACGTCGTGGAATGGGACAACAAAGATTACGACAACCTCAACCACCGGGCGGTTTCCGACGCTCAGGTGGCGATGAGCAGCAGGCTGAACCGGGTGTATCCCATAAACCTGTGGGGCGCGGTCGCGCTGGAACATTCCATTCGGCCGGAAGTCTCTTACGAATACGCCGCGCAAAGCACCCTGGGCCACGTGCCGCTGATCGACCGGCTCGATGACAACAGGGCCCGGAACGGCATCCGCTACGGCTTTTCCACCTTCCTGACCGCAAAGGAGGTGACCACCGACGCCCAGGGCAACCAGGTGAGCACTTTCCGCGAGTGGGTCAGGCTCAAGGCCTTCCAGTTTTATAACGCCGAAAAGCCCGAAGTCGATGATCCCCTTTTCAAAACCGAGGTCCTGAAGACCGGGTTCTCCCCGGTCGGGATTCGGCTGGATCTCAGCCCGCTGCGATGGGCCACGTTTTCCTACGATGCGGACTTCGACCTGCAGTCAACCGGCCAGGGAGACGCGCACGACGTGTCCATGATGGTCACCTCCGGCCGCGGCCATTTCCTCACCATCGATTACCAGAAAAGGTCCGACCTGGATGTGAACGAAGTGATCACCTCCCTGTTCCTCAAAACCTGGAAGAACATCTACCTCAACACCTACCAGGATTATTCGATCAGCGACGGAGAACTCTTCCGGCACGGCTACGGCCTCCGGTACTACAGCGGCTGCTGGGGAATCGGCGTGGGCTTCGAGAGGGAAGGGGAAGACAACAGGTTCCTGATATCGCTCGACCTGCTCGGAATCGGCACCTTTGGGACCATGCCCGCCATAGGCAAGACGTTTTTCTCCGAACCCTACCCGGAATTCCAGCGGCCGGAAGCGTACAAGCTGGTGAACTAGGAGAGCGGTTGATGGTTACGGGTTGCGGGAGCTGTGGCACGGCTTTTTTGTGCCCACCGCTCTTGGTTTCGGCAAGGAATCGGCGGGCGCAAAAAAGCCGCGCCCACCCTGCAGCCAACCGGTTTTGCGCCATCCGCCATGCCCCGCAACCCGTTTTTGCCCTTGACAACCTGGAAGCCTGTTTGTATTATTCGCTGCTTCAGATTAATTTTATATATTCGGAGTGTCCAGTCGATGAAAACGGTAAGCGGCAAATTTGAGCCGGATAAGCGCAAATGGATAGTGGTCGATGCCGAGAACCAGGTGCTCGGGCGCCTGGCAAGCCAGGTCGCGGTCCGGATTCGCGGTAAGCACCTGCCCAATTTCACTCCCCATGTGGATCTGGGCGATTTCGTGGTCGTGGTCAACGCTGACAAGGTCAAGCTGACCGGCGACAAGTGGAACCAGAAGACCTATTACCGCTACAGCGGGTACATGGGCGGGTTGAAATCGACCCCGGCCCGTAAGCTCGTCCAGGAAAATCCCGAGCGGCTGATCCGGCTGGCCGTGTGGGGGATGTTGCCCAAAAACCGCCTGGGCCGCAAGCTCATCAAGAAGCTCAAGGTCTATCCGGGCACCGAGCATCCTCACGAGGCGCAGCAGCCCGCCGCTCTAAAATTAATCGAGAAAAACAGGTAGGAGAACCAGCTAAATGCCTGAAGAGCGCTTTTACGCAACCGGAAAGAGAAAGACGGCGGTGGCGCGGGTGTGGATCAAGCCCGGCACCGGCCAGGTGGAAATCAACAAGAAGCCTGCGGACAAGTATCTGGACCGTGAAACGAGCAAGATGGTCATCGCTCAGCCCCTGGCTCTCACCAATACGACCGGAAAGCTGGACATTTCGGTAAGCGTCCTGGGCGGAGGTATTTCGGGCCAGGCGGGCGCCATACGCCACGGGATTTCCAAGGCTCTGCTCGAACTCAACCCCGAGTTTCGCGAAGTGTTGAAACGGGCCGGCTTCCTTACCCGCGATTCCCGCGCGAAGGAACGGAAGAAATATGGACGCAGGAGTGCCAGAGCGCGCTTCCAGTATTCGAAGCGTTAGTCCGGCCCCGGTCCCGCGCTTTGCGGGCTCCGCCGGGCGGATCGGACCCGGCATCTGCCTGTCCTTTTCCCTATTCTCAGCGACAACAGGAAAGCCGAGCGGATTCGGTTTTGAATAAATTGGGGCGCTGCGCCTTCCGGGTGCAGTGCCCCTCATTTTATCCGGGGGGAGAATCCTATGGCTGTGCGAGTTGCCATCGCCGGGGCGTCCGGCTACACGGGTTTCGAACTTGTGCGGCTCATCTGCACGCACCCTTCTGCCCGGCTCACCATGATCACCTCACGCCAGCAAAAGGGCCAGCGGCTCGACGATTTCTATCCCGCCCTGAAGCGCCACTGCGACCTGGAGTTCCAGGAACCCGACCCCGCCAGGCTTGCCTCCTCGGCCGACATCGTGTTCACGGCCCTTCCTCACCAGGCGGCCATGGACATCGTGCCGGAGCTGCTCGCGCTGGGGGCGCGGGTGATCGACCTGAGTGCGGATTACCGCCTGAGGGACGCCGGGGTGTACGGAGCGTGGTACTCCGAGCACAAGACGCCGGAACTGCTCGAAGAGGCCGTCTACGGCCTTCCCGAACTGTACCGGGAACGCATCCGGTCCGCGCGCCTGGTGGCCAATCCCGGATGCTATCCCACGAGCGTCATCCTGGCCGCGGCGCCCCTGATATCCAAGGGACTGGTCGATTCGGACTCCATCATCGCCGATTCCAAATCGGGGGTGTCGGGAGCGGGCCGGGGGGCGTCTCTCGGCGTTCATTTCTGCGAGGTGAACGAAGGGTTCAAGGCGTACAAGGTGGCCGAACACCGGCACACGCCCGAGATGGAACAGGAACTGAGCGCCCTTGCCGGGCGGCCGCTGACCATCAACTTCACGCCGCACCTGGTTCCCATGAGCCGCGGGATTTTGAGCACGGTGTATGCTAACCTGAAGGACGAAGTGACCGCTGCGGACGTCGATGAGGCCTTCTCGGCCCTCTACGGCGGCGAGCCGTTCATTCGCCTAGGCGGGCGCAGGCAGCTTCCGACGACGCTCCAGGTCCGGGGCAGCAACTACTGCGACCTGGGCTGGCGGGTGGACGGAAGGACCCGCCGGGTGATCGTCGTTTCGGTCATCGACAACCTCACCCGGGGGGCGTCCGGGCAGGCGGTGTGCAACATGAACCTGATGTGCGGATTTGCCGAAAACGCCGGCCTGGAGGGCGCGCCCTGGCAGCCGTGAGCGGAAGCGGACAATGGACCCTGGTGATCAACAGGATTTAGCGATGAGTGCGAATCCCCATGACATCCAGGCCCGCAGAAACATCAAGCTGGTACTCGAATACGACGGTTCGGCCTACCACGGCTGGCAGCGGCAGGCGGGGGCGCTTACCATCCAGGAGGTAGTGGAGGCCAGGCTGGGGGTGATGCTCGGGGGGCGGGTCGCCGTGCGGGCTTCCGGCAGGACCGATGCGGGGGTTCACGCCAGGGGGCAGGTGGTAAACTTTTATACCCGGAGCAGGCTGGGGCCCGGGGAAATCCAACGGGGCCTCAACAGTCTCCTTCCGGGCGACATCGTGGTGCTGGAGGCCGAACAGGTGGAGGATTCGTTTCACTCCCGGTTTTCGGCCGTGAGTAAAACTTATGAATATCACATCCTTAGCAGGCCGGTTCCTTCGGCCCTTCTCCGCAGATACGCGTGGCACGTGCGCCGACCCCTGTCGATTGCTCCGATGGAGGAGTGCCTGGACGCGGTTTGCGGCCTCAATGATTTTTCGGCGTTCATGGCTTCCGGTTCCGAGGTGTCTTCGACCGAGCGCCGCATGTTCAGGGCCTTCATCGAGCGGCCGCGGCAAGACCGGTGGAAACTGGTCTTCGAGGCCAACGGGTTTTTGCGGCACATGGTTCGAAACATCACGGGAACGGTTGTCGAGGTGGGTACCGGCAAGAGAACTCCGGAGGAATTCGTCCGGATTCTGGCCGGAAAAGATCGCAGGCAGGCCGGAATTACCGCACCGGCCCATGGGCTGTACCTGTTGGCGGTAAACTACTGTAGAGATGGCGAACAATCTCGCCCGGAGAACCTGAAATGAGACTTGCGCGAAGGATTTCGAGGATAAAACCTTCAGCCACACTGACCATCAACGCCAAGGCGAAAGCGCTTAAGCAAAGTGGAGTGAACATTATCAATTTCGGTGTCGGTGAGCCGGATTTCCCCACACCGGAGCCGATCTGCGATGCGGCCGTGAAGAGCATCCGCGACGGCCAGACCCGGTACACGGCCGTGGGGGGAATCGATGAACTCAAAGAAGCGGTGAGCCGCCTGATAAAGGCCGACTACGGCCTGGACTACGGACGCGACAACGTGCTGATCTCGTGCGGAGGCAAGCACGCCCTCTACAACCTCATGCAGACGGTCCTCGACCCGGGTGACGAAGTCATCATCCCGTCGCCCTACTGGGTCAGCTATCCGGACATGACGGAACTGGTGGACGGGGTCCCGGTCTTCGTGCCTTGCACGGAAAAAAACGGTTTCAAGATGCTGCCCGAAGACCTGGAACGGGCGATCACCCCCAAAACCCGCATGCTGATTCTCAACAGCCCGTCCAACCCGACCGGCAAGTATTACGGTGCACAGGACCTGCGGAAGCTGGCCGACGTGCTGCTGCGGCATGAAAATGTCCTGGTGGCGAGCGACGACATCTACTACCGGATACTTTTCGGCGGCCGCGAGTGGGTGAGCCTGGGGATGGTGGAAGAAAAACTGCGCGAACGCATCTTCATCGTCAACGGCGTGAGCAAGAGCTACGCCATGACCGGCTGGCGCATCGGGTACCTGGTGGGCGACTCCGATGTCGTCAAGGCGGCGACCAAGGTCCAGAGCCAAGTCACCAGCAACCCGTCCTCCATTTCCCAGTGGGCGGGTGTGGAGGCGCTCAACGGCAACCAGAAGCAGGTAAACGACATGACGAAGGTGTTCGAAAAGCGGAGCCGGTACGTGCTGGAGCGGATATCGAAAGTGCCCGGCGTCACCTGCCCCGAACCGGACGGCGCCTTTTACGTGTTTCCCAATTTTAGCGCCTGCTTCGGCAAAAAAGCGGGCGGCAAGACGATAAAAGGCTCGCTGGACCTCGCCGGTTACCTCATGGAGGCCGCGCACGTGGCGGTGGTCCCCGGGGAAGCGTTCGGCGAAGACCGCTGCCTGCGTTTTTCGTACGCGCTTTCCATGCCGGAAATCGAACAGGGCTTCGACGCGGTGGAAGAGGCAATGGCAAAGCTCGGATAGCGCCTTTTGACACCAAAATGCGTCTAAACGGTATTGAAATATTCTAAGCATGCAAAAGAGAGGTGGGGGCGTTTCGCCCCCACCTCTCTCGTTTTTAGCTATTTGATTGCATAACAAACCGGCAGAGGGCAACGATTTTTCCAGTAAAACAGGCTTCGTTCCCAACCGTGTCATATCTACGAAGCGGCCCGGATGCCTGCTATCCGGGCGCGCAGCGCAAGAGTGCCCACGCGTCGCCTCCCGGCCTTCCCGTTAAGGAGGATTTCGCGTGTCCACGATGATTTTACGATCTGGATGGTCCTTTTAAAAGAGAGGAAGAGGGAACGGAATAGGAACAGCCGGGGAGGGGAGAGCAGAAGAAGCCCCGCCGCCGGCCGTTCTTCTTTCAGCGCCGCCGCTGAAACCGCTGAAAGGTTGTGGGTTAAGTGGTCAATGATATGCCTTGCTTCAACTCGATCCAAACACCTCATACCTGCCAAAGAATGCCATGGGCGAAACGATAGCCCTGCCTCGTCCATGACGCGCTGCGGCCGGCCCTCGCGGAGGAAGGCTCAACCGTATCTGAAGGAAACCCCGAACCCGCCCTTGGGGTAGGCCCAGGTGAGGGCGGTTCCCGACTGGGGGCATACGGCGCGGCAAGTTCCGCATTCCAGGCAGCCCGCGTAGTCGAATTCCACCTCTCCGTCCTTGAGTTTATAGAGCCCTGCCGGGCACGCCACCGTGCAGGGCTTGCCCGGGCACGTGCGGCAAAGCTCCTTTTTGAGGGTGATGTGGGCATGTTCGTCGTCTACCACGAACTTGTCCAGCCCCAGGTAATATTCGATGGTACGCCTTTTTAGAGCCATGCCGCTCCTTTCAAGCCGTCAAGGGCGATCCGGGTGGCGCTCATGCCGCTTTTGCCGAGGTGCTTGAACACCTTGCGGAAAAGATGCAGCGGCGGAGTGCCGTCCACCGTGAAAAGCTCGGATGCCAGCGAGGTGGCAAACTCCGGGTAGGCTCCGAACATCCGCCTGTTTTCCAGGAGTTCCGGGGCCTTGCGAAAAGCCTCCAGGTCCCGCATCACAAAGCTTTCCCTGAGCAGCTTTTCGTAGGCGCCAAGGCCCGCCTTCGAAAAATCGCCGCGTCTGCGGGCTTCGATGACCGTTTTGGCGGCCGCCTCGCCCGATCCGATGGCGAAGTCCATTCCGCGCACCACGTAGCCCAGGTTCAGCACGAACCCGGCGGCATCGCCGCACACCAGGATCCCGTCTCCGAACAGCCGGGGCGTCATGGCCAGCCCGGCTTCCGGTATCAGGTGGGCCGAATACTCGGTCACCTCGCCCCCCTCGATCAACGGTGCGATCACGGGATGGTTTTTGAAATCCTCCATGAGGTCCGGCGCCCGCACGCCGCCCTTTGCCAGGTCGGCCGCGTTGACCACCAGCCCCAGGGAGAGGCAGGACTTGTTGGTGTACAGAAAGCCGCCGCCCTCCATCCCTTTCGTGCAATCGCCGACGAAAAGCTGGGCCGCGCCCTCGTTTTCGCGCAGTTGAAAGCGGTCGCTGATGGTCTGCGCCGGCAGCTCGACGATCATCTTGATGCCGGTGGCCACCTGTTTTGCCGAAAACATGCGGGCCAGGCCGGCCTTTTGGGCCAGGACCGAGTTGACGCCGTCGGCGGCGATCACCACGTCGGAAAACATCTCGTCCTCGCCCGCCCTGATCCCGACCACCTTGCCGTCTTCGTAGAGCAGGTCGTCGACGCTGATGTTGCAGGCGAGCATGGCGCCCGCTTCTTCGGCCTTGGAGGCCAGCCACGCGTCGAATTCCGCCCTCAGGAGCGTGAACGAATGGTAGGGCGGCTGCGCCCACGCATCGTCGCCGCAGTTGACGGAAAGGCTTCGCCCTCCGCTCAGAAACGTGATGATTTCCCTGACGACGGGCCGCTCCACCGGCGCCTCTTCCCAGAAACCGGGAATGAGCCGGTTGAGGGCGTGGCTGTACATCCGGCCGCCGAACATGTTCTTGGAGCCGGGGGCGGCGCCTCTTTCGATGAGCAGCACGTCATGGCCCGCGCCGGCCAGAAGATACGCCGCCGTGCTCCCCGCGGGGCCGGCTCCCACTATAATCGCACTGAATTTGTCTTCCGCCATATCCGTTTACCGTCAATTCTTCGAAGCGGCCTTGAGTTCCTCGATAAGAGCGGGCACCACCCGGTAGAGG
>LUZZ01000192.1 GCA_001603845.1 Syntrophobacterales bacterium Delta_01
AGTCAACACGTTACAGGATGTCCGTTACTTTTTTCAAGCACTATTGTGAATAATCCGGGTTAGCTCATCTTGGAGATAACAGCTCGGCCAAATCGTATGCGATCCGATTGCTTAATAAGTGGAGCACAGAAGGTCATATCACTAGGGTTCGTGTGGGGCTCTATGAGTTCATTCCTGAAAAAACACGCCTAAAACTGGATATTAAGATTTTACTCAAGAAGTTGCTCTCAACGGAAAAGGTCGAACAAGGCGGCGAAGACGACACGACTACCTGCGCGCCCTAGCATAGACTTCTGGCATGTGAATGGAGGGGGCGCACCTACACTCTTGACATACCCGACTATCGAGGCGCCGTCCGGCCCTCTGAGAAAGGCAAGTTATCTCTCCTAATATGGCGTATTGCGATAGGTCATCCAGACTCTTTCTATCTGCGAATCGTATAGTGCCGTGCCACTTTGATTAGCGAGGGTGGCCGAAGTGCCCCAGCTTCACAAACTCATCAAGCGCATAAAAAGTAGCGAAATGCCTTGAGGAGTGCCGGGCCGGAAAGAGACAAAATAGGGCTGCATCGACCACTCCGACGACAGGAGAGCTCATATATAGACCGGCATTTGCCCGGACGAACCGGTTCCCGCTAATATTTCATCAGCCGGCGAGTATTTTCAACGTTCGGTCCGCCGCGGCCAGCAGGCGGAAGTCTTGGCCGTAGTTGGCTACGGCCTGGATCCCCACGGGAAGCCCGCCGGTGCCGCTGAAAGCGGGCAGGTTCACGCATGGAACGCGAAGAAGCGTCCAGATGCGGTTGAATATGGGGTCCCCGGTGGAATCGAGCCCTTCCGGGGCCTCTCCCGGCACGCTGGGGGCCAGGATGATGTCCACATCCTCGAAAACCTGGTCCAGGAGGTCTCGGCACTTTGCCGCGTGCTTGAGGGCCGAGTCATAGGCTTCCACGGAAATGGCTTTCCCCCTGCCGATGAGTTCCTGGAGTTCGAGGCTCAAAAGTTCCCGGTGCGCGGCATATTCGAAGGCGAGGGACTTTGCGGCCTCGCAGGCCATGATATCGGCCTGCATGCAAGCGAGCTTGCTGAAGGGGCCCGGCAGGATGATCTCCCTGGTTTCAACGCCTGCGTCCTTCACTTTTTGCCACGCGGTTTCAAACGCCGACATGCTGTCCCAGGAGGCGTGCGGCCATTCGTAGGTTTTGCAAAAACCCACCCGCGGCACGGCGCGAGGCCCGTCTTCGGCCGGCAGGGGCCGGCCGGTCAGCACCGACCCCAGCAGGGCGGCATCCTTCACGGTGCGTGCGAAAATGCCCAGGGTGTCCAGGGTGTCGGACACCATTTTGGCCCCCACCCGGTTGATCCAGCCAAACGACGGCTTATACCCCACTATGCCGCAATAGGAAGCAGGCCGGATCACGGAGCCCGCCGTCTGGGTGCCGATGGCCAGGGGCGCCATGCAGTCGGCGACGGCCGCCGCCGAGCCGCTCGAAGATCCACCCGGCGTGTGCGCGGCGTTGTGCGGATTGACGGTCTTGCCCGGAAAGAAGGTCGCCAGTTCGGCGGTCACGGTTTTGCCCAGGATGATTCCCCCGCTCGCCCGGATGAGCGATACGCAGGAAGCGTCCCAGGCCGGCCGATGGCCCTGGTAGATGGGAGACCCGTAGCGGGTGGGCATGTCCACCGTGTCCACCACGTCCTTGATGCCTACCGGTATTCCGTAGAGCGGGCCTCTGGCGGGGCCACGGTCCAGTTCCTTGGCCCTTTCCGTAATCAGGTCCGGGTCGAAATATTCCCAAGCGCCAACAGTGTCTTCCCGCTGCCGTATCCGCTCGATGTGCGCCGCCACAAGGGCTTCGACGCCGATCTTTCCGCTCGCGATCTTTTTCGCCGCCTCAGTTGCGCTCAGTTCATTCAGATTCATCGATTTTCCCACCACTTTCTTATGATCTGTTCGTAAATGGATGTCGCTTGTTCGAGCTTTTCCACAAAGCAGAATTCGTCCGTTTGATGGGCGGCCGCCGGGTCGCCCGGTCCCAGGATGAGGGTCGCCGGGTCGCCCAGCAAAGCTTTGAGCGCCGGTCCGTCCGTAAAATAGGGCACCGACCGGGGAGTGAAATCTTCCCCCGTTACCGCGGCCGCTATGGAAAACACGTCCCCGACCCGCGGGTCTTCGGGATCAGTATACAGCCAATGGGCGTCGATGGTGCGTTCCAGTTCGACCTCGGGACCCAGAAACCGTCCCAGCGATTCGATCAGCGCGTCATGCTCCAGGCCGGGAATGGTGCGGAGGTCGATGCCCATCCGCGCGTGGTCCGGCACGGAATTGATGTTCATCCCGCCCGCAATGGTCCCCACGTTGAGGGTAGGGGAGCCCAGGACCGGGTGGGGCGGCAGCCCGAAATCGTAAGATTGGAGCTTCAACACCGCCTGCGCCGCTTTGTAGATGGCGTTGACTCCCTTTTCCGGCATGGAACCGTGAGCGGTCACGCCCCGTGTAGTGGCCGAAAGCCATAGCGCGCCCTTGTGGCCGATGACCGGGGAGTTGGACGTAGGTTCGGCCACGATCATCAGGCCGGCGGGCGGAAGCGGGTCCGGCAGGTTCGCGAGGCCGGCCGCGCCCAGACATCCCGATTCCTCGCCCGCGGTAAATATCAGCAGCAGTTCGCCGCTTCGCTCCCTGTGCCGGGAAGCGTTCACCGCGGCGGCTACGATGGCGGCGATGCCGCTTTTCATATCGCTGGCGCCCCGCCCGTAAATGCGGCCCCGGTCGATCTCGCCCCCGTACGGGTCGCGCCGCCAGGCGACGGCCCCCAGGGGGACCGTGTCCATGTGGCCGCTGAAACAGATCGGTTCCCGTCCGGTTTTCCCGTGCAGTTTCGCCACCAGGCTGGATCTTCCGGGAGCGAGTTCGTGAAAACGGATGTCGAAGCCCGCATCCTCCAGGATCGGCGCGATAAAAAAGGCGCAACGCTCTTCCCCGCCGGGCGGGTTCACCGTATCCAGGCGAATCAGTTCCCGCGTCAACTCAAGGACATCGATGGATTGGGCCAATGGATGCTCCTCGACCGGTCAGTTGAAGTAGGCGCGGCGCACTTCCGGGTCCGCCTTCAACTCTTCCGTAGTGCCCTGCGCGACCAGCCTGCCCTTGGACAGCACATAGCCGTAATGAGCCACGGCAAGCGTTTGATGAACATTTTGTTCCACCAGGAAAACGGTAACCCCTTTCTCGTTGATTTTGCGGATTATACCGAAATTCTCCCGCACGTACAGCGGCGAAAGCCCCAGGGAAGGTTCGTCGATGATGAGCAGACTGGGGGCGCACATCAGCCCCCGCCCGATGGAAACCATCGCCTGCTCGCCCCCGGAAAGCGTTCCCGCAAGCTGCAGCTTTCTTTCCAGCAGCCGCGGGAAAATGCCGTAGACCTCTTCCAGGCGCTCGTTCATGATCAGCGAGGAACGCTCCAGGTAGGCGCCGATTCGAAGATTTTCCTCGACGGTGAGCTTCGGGAACACCTTGCGCCCTTCCGGTATGCACGCGATCCCCCTGGCGATAACGCTGTGAGTGGGGAGCCCCATCAGGCTCCGCCCTTGGAACGTTATCTTGCCCTTGCGGGGCGGGGTGAGCCCCAGGATGGAGCGGATGAGCGTCGATTTGCCCGAACCGTTCGATCCCAGAAGGCAGGTGATGGTCCCTTTTTCAACCCGCAGCGAAACGTCCTCCAGGACGTCCGCCCTGTCGTAGGCGGTGTAGATGCCTTCGACGCTGAGTCCTTTTTCTTTTGGCCGTTCCTCTATCATCATGCCCCCAGATAAGCTTTTTGGACCAATTCGTTGCGTGCGACTTCCGCAAAGGTCCCTTCGCATATTTTCTCGCCGTAGTTCAGAACCGCGCACCAGTCGGTAACCTGTTCGATCACTTCCATCTCGTGTTCGATGATGATGATGGTGGTGTCGTCCATGCTGCGTCGCACGGTGAGAATGTCGTCCATGAACTGCTTGGTCTCGTCGCGGGTCATCCCCGCCGAAGGCTCATCGAGAAGCAGTAGTTTCGGCCGGCTGACCAGCGCCCGGCAAATCTCGATCCGGCGCCGGTCGATCATCGGAATTCCCGAAACTTCCTGGAACATGCGGCCGGTGAGGTGCGGCGCGAAGGTGCCCAGGAGCTCCCGCGCGGTTTCGAACTGCTCGTCGAACTGTTTTTTCAGCCGGCTGCGGCTGAAGATGTTGAACCAGAGCCCGCCGTGCAGGTTCTTGTGATTCCCTATTGCGATGTTATCGAAAATAGAGAGCGAAGTGCACAGCCGCGAGCGCTGAAACGTGCGGGCGATTCCCGCGTGGCAGACCTGCTGAGGCGAAAGGCCGGAGATGTCCCGCCCCTCCAGGGCCACGCTGCCGTCCGTGGGCGCATAGATGCCGCTCACCACGTTGAAGAAGGTGGTTTTCCCGGAACCGTTGGGGCCGATGAGCCCCATGATTTCGCCTTTGCGGATCGTGATGTCCAATTGCTTCAGAGCGGTCACTCCGCCGAAGTTCTTGGATACGTTTCGGACGGAGAGCAGGGGAAACACGGCGTAATTCGCGTCCACCCGGCTTGCCGCGCTCTCCTCGATGTGGCCTATGGCCTGTGTCGCGGTGCTCATCGGGAACTCCTCACTGGAAAATAGAACCGGATGGAACGGGGAAGCAGACCGCCCGGCCGAAACAACAAGATGAGAATGACCGT
Source organism: Syntrophobacterales bacterium Delta_01 (assembly GCA_001603845.1). Lineage (GTDB taxonomy): Bacteria > Desulfobacterota > Syntrophobacteria > Syntrophobacterales > Syntrophobacteraceae > SbD1. Next base: position 4,726 of record LUZZ01000192.1, read on the forward strand.
TATGGAAAACAGCAGGGACCGGTACTCCTGGATCGCCTGAAGTTTTTCGGGCAGCAGCAGGACGAAGGCGGACCCCACCACCAGCCCCCAGATGTTGCCGATTCCTCCCAGGAGGATGATGGAAACCAGGATGAGCGATTCACTGAAGGTAAAGTTGTTGGGAGCGATGAACCCGGTCATCATGGCGCTGAGACTTCCCGCGATGCCGATGAGAAAGTTGCCCAGCGTGAACGCGATGATTTTCCAAAGAGCGATGTTGATGCCGAAGCAGGCCGACGCGGTTTCGTCGAGCCGCACGGCGTCCAGGTTCAACCCGATCCAGGACCGTTCGATCCTTCGGGTGAAAGCAAAGGCCAGAACCGCCAGGACCAGTGCCAGGGCGACGTAGCTGAGGTAAAAGGAACCCTCCAGGGAGCCGATCTGGAAGTTTTCGTTGAAATTCCAGCCGAGCAGGCTCATCCCTTTCACGTTCAGCCCCTGAGGTCCCCCCAGGACGTCGTTAACTTCCAGGAAGGTCTTGAACAAAATGGCGAAAGCGATGGTGATCAGCGCGGCATAGTGGCCGGTGGTCCTGAGAATGGGCAGGATGAGCAGAGAGCCGATCAGGGCGGCCATGCACCCGCCCAGGAACAGCACCACCACCGGAGGCAGCGGCGTATGCATCAGGAGCACCGCCGCGGTATAGCTGCCCGTGCCGAAAAAGGCGGCGCCGCTGAAATTGGGGATCCCCGCATAGCCGAACTGGATGTTCAGCCCCAGGCACACGATCACGTAGAGCAGCACCTTGGTCACCATCAGCAGCGTGAAATGATCGTCGTGGAAATATAGCGCGATGGCTACCACGCCGGCCACCGCCATGAGGTTGGTCAGGTTTTCGCCCGCGCCCGGTCCGGCGGATTGCGTCGCCGTCCACCCCAGCCGGGATGCCCCGAACACCGCCAGGCCGCCGGCGAGCAGAAGGCCCAGTATCTCCCACTCCGATTCAACGCTGAGAAAGAGAATGGTATAGACCAGCACCAGGACCGTCATTCCGAAAGGAAGCATGCGTTTCATACCAGGTCCCTCCTATACCCGCTCGCTCAGCTTTTCCGCAATGAGTCCCGTGGGGCGGAAAGCCATGAGCAGGATGACAACGCCGAAGGCGAACACGTCTTTGTAGGCGCTGGCGAAGGGAAGCGCTACCGCGCCGATGGTCTGCAGGGCCGCGAAGATGAAGCCGCCCAGGATGGCTCCGTAAAGATTTCCCAGCCCCCCGATCACCGCGGCGCTGAACCCGATCACCCCCAGCAGGAGCCCCATGCCGAAGTTGATTTCGCTGTAGTAGATCCCGTTCATAATGCCCGCGATGCCCGCGGCGACCGACCCCAGGGCGAAGGTGACCAGTACCACGGTCTTGAAGGCGATTCCCATGGTCTGGGCGGTTTCCTGGTCCTGCGCCACCGCCCGGATGGCCAGTCCCAGCCGGGTCTTGTTCACGATGTAGTGAATGGCGATGATCACCAGGAAACCGGCCAGCAGCAAGACCATGCTGTCGATTCTCAGCATAAAATTTCCGAATTCGTAAGATTTCGTGGATAGAAGGGCCGGGAAGGGCTTGGGGTTCGATCCGTCCGGGTAGAAGAGCCGGACGGCCTCCCGCAGCACGCTCCCGAACATGAGCGTAATGAGCAGAGTATTCAACGACGGGGCCGATTTCAGAGGCAGCACCAGGTACCTGGCCGCCAGCACCCCCAGAAGGGCCGTGCAGGACATTCCCGCGCAGATGGTGAACACAAAACGCGTCAGCACATCCGATGCGCTGTTTCCCATGAATGTGGCCAGGGCGGCGAACGCCCCCATCATGAGAACGTCGCCATGTGAGAATTTGATGACGTCCAGAACGCCGAAAAACAGTGTGAAACCCACGGCGACCAGCGCATACATCATGCCCAGCATGATGCCGTTAACCGCGTATTGACCT
>LUZZ01000193.1 GCA_001603845.1 Syntrophobacterales bacterium Delta_01
CGGCGAAGGAGGCTGTGCCCGCCACTGCGGCCCCCGTCTGCGCGCGGCTTGCCGCGGGCATTGGATTGATCCCACGGAAAAACAGGCATGGACACCCCTAAACGAACTTTGCGCTCCTTCAGCCTCGAACACTGGGTCGTGGCGATCCTGCTGCTGGTGATGAGCTGCATCACCTTTGCGAACGTTTTGAGCCGCTATTTTTTCCATTTTTCCTTTGCTTCGACCGAAGAAATCACCATCAACATCTTCGTGTGGATGACGGTCGCCGGGGCGGGAATTGCGTTTCGGCGAGGCACTCACCTGGGGATGGTCACCCTTTTCGACATTTTCCCGGCGGGCCTCAAAAAAGCGGTGATCCTTTTCAGCTCGCTTTTGAGCGCCGGTCTTTTCCTGGCGGTAAACCTGTTCATGGTGCGCACCATCTACGACGAGATCGTCCTGTTCCATGCCACTTCCGGGGCACTGGGGATCCCGGTGTGGATCTACTACGCCGGGGTGCCGGTGATGTCGGTGTTCGTGTTCAAGGGCATCTACCGGGACGCGGTCAACAAGCTGGAAGGAATCGGAGGGGAGGGCGGCAAATAGTGGCAGCCCTGGTTATTTCAGCGGTTTTTCTGTTTCTCATCGCGATAGGGGTCCCCATCGGCACCTGTCTCGGCGCGGCCTCCGTGGTCACCCTGTTTGCCTTCAACCTGGGGGCGGGCATGCTGGGGATGAACTTTCACGCGGGCATCGCCTCCTTTCCCCTGCTGGCGATTCCGTTTTTCGTCCTGGCGGGCGTCATCCTGGAAAAAGCCGGGCTCGCGGCGTCCATCGCCCGCTTTTTCGAACTGATCGTGGGCCGGATGGTGGGCGGCCTGGCCGTCGTCGCCGTTCTCACCAGCATGTTCTGGGGAGCGATTTCGGGATCGGGCCCGGCCACCACCGCCGCGGTGGGCCTCATCCTGCTCGCCCCGATGGTGCGCCACGGCTACGACAAGCACTTCGCCGGAGCGACCATCGCCGGGGCTTCCGACCTGTCCATCATTATTCCGCCAAGCATCGCCTTCATCATCTACGGCAATATTACGGGCATTTCGGTGAGCGCCCTGTTCGTGGCCGGGATCATTCCGGGGCTCATCACCGGGGCCGGCATGGTGCTCATGGCCTACCTGATTTCGCGAATCCGCGGCTACCGGGGGACGGTGGAGCGGGGCACCGTCCGGGACATCCTTTCGGCGCTGCGAAGCTCCATCTGGGCGCTGCTGGCCCCCGTGGTCATCCTGGGCGGCATCTACACCGGCATCTTTACGCCGACCGAAGCGGCGGTGGTGGCCGTGTTCTACAGCTTTTTCGTCGCCGTGTTCGTCTACCGGTCCATCACCGCCGCCGATTTCGTCCAGATCCTGGTCGAAGCGGCCGTGACCAGCTCCGTGATCATGTACATCGTGGTTTTTGCCGGGCTCTTTACCTGGGTGGCGTCGGTGATCGGCGTCATCGATATGGCCGCCAAGTTCATCGTGCAGGTTTCCCCCAACGCCGTCGTCATGATCGTCCTGGTGGACGTCCTGCTCCTGATGCTGGGGATGGTCCTGGATGCGATTTCCATCTCCTATATCCTGATGCCCATACTGGTTCCCGTTCTGGCCGCCTTTAAAATCGACCTCCTGTGGTACGGGGTCATATTCGTCTGCGCCATGGCGATCGGGCAGGCGACCCCGCCGGTGGGCGTCAACCTGTTCACGGCGGCGAACCTGGTGCGCGGGAACCTGGACTCCATCGCAAAAGAGGCCATCCCCTATGTCATCATCTCGACCATCGTGCTCATCATCATCTCCATCTTCCCGGTGCTGTCCACCTACCTGCCGTTGAGGGCGGGCCTGTACGGGCGCTAGACCCGCCGGCGGGACCCGGCGAGTGTTTGCATGTTTGCCCCTTCCCGTTGTGCGGCGCCGGTCGAATGTATGGCATGTACTTGATTATGAAGAAAAAACAGCCAGCCGCGGGAAGCCCCGGTGCGGCCGTCCCGAACGGGACGGGGCGCTTCCCGGCGATGCCTTTCAGGAGTACTGCCAAAATTTTCGCACAATTATTAACCTCTTTCCGTAAGTAAAAAGAATCACAATGCCCATTTTCCCTTGACATGGAATCCGCGCGAAGTATTTTGGAAATAGCCTAAACTAGGCGTGACAATTCTTTTTTGAATTGATCGTTACATTTCATCTTACTTCGACTTGCTCCGTTTCTCGGATCGATCTCGTTTTTCGGCTCCTGGAACAAGCTAATCGCTGTCGGTTAGACCAATGCTTCCAAGCCTCACTAAGTAGCACAGCTCCCGTACAAAATTTGTTCACCTCGCGCCTTTACCGGACCAGGGGAAGGCCTGGATACAAGGCACGGACAGGCCGTTCCATCCCCCCTGCCGACGCGGATCGGTTTTCGCTTAGAAAGGAGGTGAGAGGCCCCAGTCGAAAAGGACCATTGCCGTTCTTCTTAACCGAGAACAGCTTTGGATCAATGCTTGTATCGGGTCTAACGGTCGGAGGTAAAAGATGCCAGAAAAACGAGATATCGAAATAAACAGCCGGGCCGATACCATAGGCCTGATGGATTTGGACGTCAGGCCCTACCCGGTTACGCCGCCGCCTTCCTACGAAGAGGTAAAACCGGTATACGAACGGAGGAAGGCGCTGGATTTTTGTAACTGGGCCGAAGACAACCTGAGATTCGAGAAAAGGTACGATAAAGACGAGGCCCTTACGGGATTGAGGGTTCTGGACATCGGGCTGTGGCGGCTGGGCCATAAATTTTGCGCGTCCCTTTTCGGCGAGGCCGGCGCCGAAGTCGTTTCGATCGAACCGCCCACCGGCGATCCCCTGAGGAAGTTGACTCCTTTCGGTCGTAACGAGTACCTGCTCCAGAACCGGGAGAGCGGCGAAAAGTGCGGCATGGAATTTGTCAACGAAACGGTAAACACCCACTGCGTCACTCTGGATGTGGAAAAGGCGGAAGGCCGGGAAATTTATAAGAAGATGGCCACGAACGTGGACGTCCTCATCGACGGCATGCCTCCCGGCTACATGGACGGCCTGGGAATCGGGTACCGGCAGCTAAAGGAACTCAATCCCAGGATGATCTATGTCTGGATCGGAATGCTCGGCCAGTGGGGGCCGTGGAAAGACAGGCAGTCCAAGTTCGGCCAGTGGATGCTGGAACCTTTTTCCAGTGCGGCCTGTTCCTGGATCCACAATACCGGCCTGGCGCAGGACCTCCTCCCGCGCGGCCGGGGCGGCGACCCCACCCGCCCGGGCATTTGGCTCGCCGACTACGTCGCCGGCGCCCAGGGCTTCCTCAATTCCCTGGCGGCCCTGTACTGGAGAGACGTGCTGGGCGGAACCGGCCAGATGATTGAAGAAACCGGCGCCGAAGCCCTGATGGATATTCTCGACTTCGACATTACCTGGTACGGTTTCAACGGCAGCATCAAGTCCCGTACCGGCGGCTGGGATCCGTGCCTCAACCAGTATGCGTGGAACCCCTGTAAAGACGGCTACATGATGATCGGCGGCCAGACGGACAAGCTGTGGTACAATATCGGCTTCTGCCTGGAACGCGATGAACCCCAGTTCGGCCGGCTGATCCACGAGGACCCCCTCCTCAAGGAAATGGCTGCCAGAAACGCCCTGCACGCCCTCATCAAGACCTACACCCTGACCGCACGCTGGCTCCGGGACACCAACCGGGTGGAGGCCGAACAGAAGCTGCTCGAATACCAGCTTGCGGCCGGCCCGGTCCTGTTCATCGACGAGGTGTGCGAATTCCCCCATTTCAAATATCGCCCCTGGATTTACGTGCACGAGACCGATTACGGTCCGCTGCTGATCGCTTCCAGCCCGGCGTCCTATCAGGTGCGGGCGCCTTTCCGGTGCAAGTGGATGGGAAGGGACCTCGGCTTTGACAACTACGAAATTTATCTGAAATGGACCGGAATGGGCCAGACAGCAGTGAATGAAATGAAACAGAAGGGGGTGATGTAATGGCACAAGACCCTAGAGTCACTCGCATGGAAGAACTGCCGGGCCCCAAGAGCAAAGGTGAGATGGAAGAGTTCAAGATGCCCTACGAGGAGTATTGCAAGAAGCTCTTCGACGCGGGCAGGGAACATACCAAGCCCGCCCCTCTCAAGGGCATCCGCTGGCTGAGCTGCACCATGTATATTTTCACTCCTCATGCCGTTGCCAACCTGGCCGAGTTGGGGGCCGAGGTCATAAAGCTCGAAATCCCCAGGATGGGCGAGCCCATGCGGCACACCTCGCCCTTCAACGAGGTCTATCTCTATCCGTTCAGCGACATGCGCCCCATGACCGGCACGGGGCTCGGGTACACGAACGCCAACCCCAACAAGTATTTTGTGACGATGGATTATCACATTCCCGAGATGAGGGAGGTGTTCTACAGCCTGGTGAAAAAATCCGACGGGCTCACCGAACTCTACCGGCCGGGGACCCTGGACAAGTGGAAAATGAGCTACCGGTACCTCAGCGAAATCAACCCCCGGTTCATCTATGTGTGGGGCGGCGGTTTCGGCTACGGTCCCAAGATTTTCGGCGGCTCCTACGACATCCTGGGGCAGGCGCACGCCGGGCTGGCCTCCATCACCGGCATGCACGAATTCATGGGCGGGCATTGCACCAAGTGCACCAACTGGGTCATCGACTGGCAGTCGGGCAACCTCATTTCCTGCGCCATCATGTCGGCCATCCATCACCGCAGGAAAACCGGGCTGGGCACCATGATCGAATTCTCGCAGGTGCAGGTCCCCACCCGCATGCTGGGCCACACCACGACAATGTACGGCAAGTTCGGCATCGTGCGCCAGCGCTGGGGCAACTGGGACACCCAGCTCGCCGTGCACGGCATCATCCTGTGCGGCAAGTCCGATTTCCCGGACGCCGAAAACCCGCAGGACAAATACGAGGCCCGGTACGTGATGGTCAGCGCCTTCCAGGACCAGGATTTCAAGGAGCTGTGCGCCATCACCGGGTTGAAGGAACTCTACGAAAAGTACAAGGCGCACAAGGACCGGGTGGAAGGCGAGGCCCAGGTCGAAATTTACGGAGCGCTGGAGCGGTGGGCCGCCGACAAGTCGCGGTCCCAGGTGGCGAAGGTCCTGACCGATGCCGGCATCCTGGCCGAACCGGTCCGAAACGACCGTGAAGTCTACGAGAGCCCGCACTACCGGGAAAGAGGCACCGTCCGATGGATGGAGGACCCCCTGTTCGGCGACGTGGTGGTCCATGGCGGCTACAGCACCGGCCTGATGGAAAGGACCCCCAGGAGGATCAACTGGCACTGGCGTCCGCTGGGTGCGGACAACAAGAAGGTCTACCGGGATCTGCTCGGTGTTCCGCTGACCAAGATCGAAGAATGGTACAAAAAGGCCTACATCTGAGAGGAGGCGCCCGTGTGTGACATCATTTGGTGCAAGAAGGAAAAAGACGGGAAACCGTGCGACACCATCAATTACCTGGACCCCTACTGTTTCTGGAACTGGGAAGGCAAGATCAACTGTGCCACCTGCGGCACCGTTTACTACATCCATATGATCCAGGGATTCATGTACAAGGGGCCCGAGGAAAGACCGGGCGAAAAGCCGGATACCAGCCCGCTTTACGCGGACCGGCCCTTTGACGGCTACTCCAATTTCAGGCCGGGGGTCGACGGCCGGACCCGGCCCTTTCAGTGCACGCCCAGAAAACAATTGCTGGGAGTCGCCGACATGGTGAAATTCAGCATCCGCGGCCGGCCCGTTCGCGGATGGCGTCCGCAGCCGCCCTCCGCAGGTTTGGCAGGAAGTCTCGGTTTCAGTTGGGACATTCAGAAACTGTCGCCCGAGGTCTGGGAAGAGTATCAGAAGAAACTTGCCGCGGGCCAGGTCAAGGACTGGTAGATGGAGAAAGGAGCGTTGCATGGCGGATTTAACTCCCGAAGATTTTCTGGACACCGTATTGGTCCCGGAAAAGCAGAGTGACCATATATGCTGGCAGTGTAAACACCTGAAGCCGGTCCTCAAGGGCTCCAAGTTTCCGCCCGCGGACATTATCGGCTGGTGCAAAAAGATCCACTGGCCTCACTACTGGTGCGTGGCCGACTTCAACGTCGTGAAGAAGTGCTATGCATACGATGCGAGGAAGAAGGCGTAGCATGGAAAACGACGTGCAAAAAGAACTCGATGCCCTCAAGGCCATGCTGCACAACTGGAGAACCGGTTTTGTGGAGTGGGCGTCCGAAGATGGGGATAACGAATACGTGCTCATGGAATTTACCGACGAGATCCATACGCACATCTATCCCTTCTTGAGAAGACTGCTGCAGTTGAATTATCTGGACGAATCCGAGGCCAAAGAGTTCATGCAATATTGCTACAGCCAGGTTGAAGAACTTCGCGTGCAGTTGAGCAAAGTGGACAACGAAAGTTAAAAGGAGGATCAACATGCCGGAAAAATGCCGTGTGGTGCTCTGCGGCTTTGACCCCATGCTTGTCAAAGCGTATGCGGCCGCCAACGCCAGGGCGGTGTGGTGGCACATATCCGATGAACTATACGAGCAATTTAATATGAAGCCCAAAATGAAGGTCAGCGGCAAGCTGCTCAAGGTTTATGCCGGAAAGACCGGGCAGGAGGTCGCGGCCCCCAACGAACCGTTCGACTGGGAATGCGCCAAGGAAACCGGGCTCGTGGTGGTTCTCCCCTCCGATACTATCCGGAAGTATAAGCTCACCGAATACCATTTCGCCGAACTGCTGATCGAAAAAATCGACGGCAAGGACGTGTACCCCGGCGAGGAAAAAGTGAGCAAAAAGTGGTGGCCGGACGACAAGCTGAAACTGGGCTACGCGCTTGACTATATCGAATAGCGCGACCCCCTTTCTGTCTTCCCCGGCTGTCGGGGCGGAGGCGGGATCCGAATCTGGAATCCCCCTTTCCGGATCTTTCCGGAGAGGGGGATTTCTTGTGGCAAAACCGGCGACCGGCCGGCTGCCGGGGGGCGGCCTTGTTATTTGGGCCTCCCCGCACTATAATCCCGTCAGCCGAGTCCCGGATCGCCGGTCCTATCGATTCCACGCCGATTGTACTTTATTTGCAAGAGCCCAACGCACCCATATAAGGAAACGAAATGGCAAACAGGGCCGAAGATGAGGACAGGCATAAAATGGACCGGGAACCGAAACCCCTCGTGGAAGACGAGGCGTTGCCGGCTGAAGAGCCGCCCCACCCCGGCTGGCTTTCCATCGGAGAAATTTTACAAGTATCCCATCCCGTCTTTGAAAAAGGCAGATTTCTTATCGGGTACCACCATTCCAGCAACGTCTACCTTCTCGCGGGAAATTACCTGACCCTGGTGGACCCCGGAAACGACTACACCGTCTTCGGTGACCTGGAAAAGCTGGGATACGATATCCTGGATATCAGGAAGATCGTGCTCACTCACGGGCACCGCGACCACTGCATGGGCGTTTTCGAAATGTTGAGGTTTCCGCCCGTAATGGCAAACAAAAACGTGGAAATCATCATGCACGAGGCAGGCCCGCAAGAGTTCAGGGAGATCGTGACCGAGGCCGGGTTTCCTCCCGTGCAGATCCAGGGCGGGGAAACCCTGGAGCTGAGCGGTTTCGACTGGGAGGTGATTCACACGCCCGGCCACACCATCGACGGCATCTGCCTGTTTCACGAACCGACGGGCACCGTGATTTCCGGCGACACCGTCCTGCCCGATTCCATGGCGGAACCCGACAGGAACGCCGGCGGGAGGCTGGACCACTACCTGCACGGCCTCAAGCAGTTGATGAAAAAAAATATCGTCCACCTGCTCCCCGGCCACGGGGTCCCGGTGGCGGTGACCGGCAGGCGCGCCGTCGAGAATACCTACGAAGCGGTGATGATGAAAATCATCGAGGTGAACGCCGAGGAGAAGACGACCTGGATGGAGGGGGCCAGGCTGCTGGCGCAAAAGGGGCTCCTGGAAGAGGTGGTGTATTGCTGCGACCGGGAGCTGGGGCTCAGGCCCGACAACCTGCATGCCATGCAGTTCAAGGCCCTGGTGCTCAACGATATGGGCCGCTGCGAAGAGGCCATCGAGATCCTGGACACCGTCCTGGCCCGCCGGCCTGAAAGCCCCTATGCTCTTACGGCCAGGGGGCAGGCCCTGCTGGGGCTTTCCAGGTTCTCCGAAAGCATCCCGTTTTTCGACCGGGCGCTGGCACAAAATCCGGAGATCCGGGAAGCCCGCGTTTTCAAGGGCATGGCCCTGTACTTCCTGGGAAAATACGAGGAGGCCATGCAGATCGATGCCTTTAAAAGCGAATTTTCGGCTCGGTTCAAAAACGAAGTCGAAAAACTCAAGGGCAGCGGGGACGCATGAACCGGACGCCGAGGCGCGCAGGCCGGTTTGAGTCCGCCGCGCGAGGTGGAACGCCGGTTCGTTCCGGCGGGGAGCGAGAGAAGGATGAGCGACGAATCAGCAAGGCTTTACGAAGCGGCCAAAGCCCTCGTGACCTACATCGACAACGAGCAGGTCTTCGACAAGGCCTCGGACATGGGCTGCGGCGGCGTCGACACCCACCAGTCGGAGACGTTCTACGATCTCATCGCGGCTGCCAGAAAAGCCGTCAGCGACTTCGAAAACAAGATGAAATCCAAATAGCCGGCGTGCGCCGGCCGATGGGGCCGGCGGTTCGTGCGGGCGTGATTCATACAAGGATCCCTCGTGGCTCTTGAGAAGATCAGCTATGAAGAGTACATGAAGCGGCTCGACCAGATCGAGCGGCGGTATCTTTCGGACGAGCCGGGTTTTCCCGAGGGCGCAAAGGAAAAGGGGCTCGAAATTTGCCGGAAATTTCGCCGGGAAGTGGAGGAGGCGGGCCCCGAAAACTTCGAATACTACCTGGATACCGTGTACGGGCTGCCCATGCACAAGCCCAGGCAGACCGCTGAAAAGAGCTGAAAATCCCGATGGAAAAGGAAGACGACCGCCGTGTGCGCTGCGCGCACTGCGGGGCGGTGGTCCGCGTGGAGGACGCCGTCCAGTACGAGCACCCGCTGCTCTACGGCGAACACTACCACTGCCGCGAGTGCGACCCCCAAGGCGTGTGGGACTGCATGAGCCATGATACGGACATGGAGGCCCACTGACGGGCCGCACTGAAGCTGGTTTGGCGCATTTACGTAATCAGACCGACCGAAAACGGAGCAAGGAGAAAACAGGATGTCACAGGCGAAAGTGGTTCTTGCGGACGAGGAAATCCCCAAACAGTGGTACAACATACAGGCCGATCTGGCGAACCCGATGCACCCTCCGCTGCATCCGGGGACCGGGAAGCCGGTGGAGCCGCAGGACCTTGCTCCGGTTTTTCCCATGAACCTCATCGAACAGGAGATGTCCACACAGCGATGGATCGACATCCCCGACGAGGTGGTCGAAAAATACCTCATCTGGCGCCCCACACCGCTCTGCCGGGCGCGCAGCTTCGAAAAGCTCCTGGATGCCCCCGTGAAGATTTATTACAAAAACGAAGGAGTGAGCCCTCCCGGTTCCCACAAGCCCAATACCGCCGTTCCCCAGGCGTACTACAACAAGGTGTTCGGGATCGAACGGCTTTCGACCGAAACCGGCGCGGGGCAGTGGGGAAGCGCCCTCAGCATGGCCTGCCAAATGTTCGGGCTGGAATGCCGGGTGTTCATGGTAAAGGTCAGCTACGAACAGAAACCGTACCGGCGCCTCATGATGTCCACCTGGGGGGCGCAGTGCATCCCGAGCCCCAGCAACCTCACGCGAGCGGGGCGCAACATCCTGGCCGCCGACCCGGACTGTCCGGGAAGCTTGGGCATCGCCATCAGCGAAGCCATCGAGGACGCGGTGGGCGACACAAAGGCCCGGTATTCCCTGGGGAGCGTGTTGAACCACGTGCTGCTGCACCAGACCATTATCGGGCTGGAAGCCCACCGGCAGCTCGAAAAAATAGGAGAATATCCCGACGTGGTGATGGGTTGCGCGGGCGGGGGCAGCAACTTCGCCGGTCTCTCCCTGCCTTTCGTCCGGGACAAGATCCACGGGAAACAGGTCTCGGTGGTGGCGGCCGAACCCGCCTCCTGCCCCACCCTCACGCGGGGGCCTTTCGCCTACGATTTCGGCGATACGGCCATGACCACCCCCCTGCTGGCGATGCACACGCTGGGCCACGATTTCCTGCCCGAACCGATCCACGCCGGGGGGCTTCGCTACCACGGGATGGCGCCCATCGTGAGCCACCTGGCAAACGAGGGGCTGATCGAGGCCCGTTCGTACGACCAGATCGAAACGTTCAGCGCCGGCGTCAAGTGGGCGCGTTCCGAAGGCTTCATTCCCGCCCCGGAAACCAACCACGTCATTGCGGCGGTCATCCAGGAGGCGGAACGGGCCAAACAGGAAGGGCGGGAAAAAGTGATTCTTTTCAACTGGAGCGGCCACGGCATCATCGACCTTCCGGCCTACGATTCGTTTTTGTCCGGAAAGCTCGTCCAGCACCAGCTAAGCGACGAGGAAATCGAGCGGGCGCTGAAGTCCATCGAAGGTCTGCCGAAACCGTAACGCCCATTGGCATTCAGGCGGTATTTAAAAACAGCGGGAGAAGGCTTCTCCCGCCCCCTCCGGGTCAATGGTGCTGACTTTAAGCTCCTCCCCCTTTAATGGGGGAGGCAGGGTGGGGGTGAAAAACCTAGCGATATCAACCCCCTCCCCCTGCCCCTCCCACCAAGGGAGGGGAGTTCGTGGAGCGTCGCCTCTGAAAT
>LUZZ01000194.1:0-1670 GCA_001603845.1 Syntrophobacterales bacterium Delta_01
GTTCGGCGAAAACATCGTGAAGGGTGATGTAGGTGTAGAACAGGTCGATCTGCTCGATGCCCTGTCCGGTGGCCTGGCGCACGCGGTCGAAGGTTTTTTTGTCGAGCGAGCTTCCGCAGAACAGGTGGATGTTGTCGGGGGGCGGGGCACCGCCTTCGCGTTCCAGCAGGGAGAGCACCTCGGCCCTCCGGGGTCGGTATTCGGCGAGGATTTCCGAGTCTATCTCGATCCCGACGGAGAGGCGCACGAAATAGCTCAGCAGCAGGTNNGTCGGCGAATATCGTTTTGCGGGGGTCGAGAACGCCGAGTTCCGACAGGTGCCGGATGCAGGCGCAAAACTTGCCCAGGTCCGTCGTCTTGCGGAAGCCGAGGTTCCCGGTGCAGCCCACCTTGCAGGAATCCAGGCGGCCGGCGATCAGTCGCGTCGTTTTTTCCAGGGCGGAGGTCATCATCCGGCAAGCCGCCTCAGCCTGTCTGTTACCAGGCCGTGGAGGGCGAAAACCGCCTCCATTTCCCTTCCGGTCGTTTCCTGGAGCGCCGCGAGTTCTTCCGGGGGCAGTTCCTCGCGGGCCTTTGCGCAAAGATAGTTGATGCAGATGATGTCGCGTGCCGCCAGGAGGCATCCGCACTCGCCCAGAAAGCGGCAGCTCCTGCCTTTTTGCGAAGCCACGGGCGTTTGATCTCCGCCGGGCAAGTCCCACACCCGTCCTTCCACTCCCATGAGCATGTTGATAAGAAGCATTTCCGGCGTGTAGCGGTTTTCGATCCCCGCCCCGCAGCAGCTTCCGCCCTCTTCTTCGTCGCAGCGCCGGCACAGTTCCACGATCCCGCTCCGGATGGAGACCTCGCGGGAGGCCCCCGACAGGGCGCGAAGCTCTTCGATCCCGCGAGCCACCGCCGGGTCGTTCCGGAGGGCTTCCGACCACCGGGCGCAGAGGTCGCGCGCGACTTGTATCTTTTCGCCTATGTCCATTCTTTTCGGTTTGGCCCTTCAGAAATTTCCGGAAACATCCGATTTATATCCATGGACATGGTAAAAGGGAATCCGGTTTCCTTGCAAGTCTTTTCATTTCACCACAGCGGCAGCACGAGGGGGTGCCGATGAAGGATTTCAACGCCAGACAGGTTATTGTCGCCATGGTTGATGGAACCGTTTTCCGGGGCCACACCAATATCGGCAGTTCCCGGCGGGTTTCGGATTTTTTCAGGAAGGGCGAGAGCGCCTTCATCATCCTTTTCGAAGCCTCCGTAGGAGAGGGGACCGAAAAAGGGGTGTACTTCATCAATAAAAACCACATCCTGTGGGTCAAGCCCGATGATGCCGACGCGGCGGCCGGACCCGGCGGCACAGAAACCATATCCGTAAAAAAATGAGCGGAAGCGCGCCCCGTAGAACCTTCGGGGCGGCTCCCGGCAAGTTCCTGCTTTTGCAGCACCCCGTTTTGCCAGACCCGTTTGCGGCACCTGGCCGCCCCCGGATATCCGAACTGCTTCCCCGGTATAGAAACACTCGTGCGCCCTCCACGCCTCCGTGGCGGTGTTTCGTTTCCCGGCCCGATCTGCTAAATTGTGCGCTCAACTTTCACAAAAAGGAGGGCGTACGATGGCATCCGAGAGCAATGAAGTTATAGTAATCGACATCAAGATGCGATTCTGGTCCATGGTCTTTT
>LUZZ01000194.1:1681-1923 GCA_001603845.1 Syntrophobacterales bacterium Delta_01
GAGAGGTTTCGCATGTAGACCGAACTGGAGCAGGCCATGAAAGTGTACACCCACGATGATTTCCTCGATGTCTATACACGGGAGCCGGCGGCCGCGAAGGGCAGAATGGAGTCCATCCTGGGGGCCATCCGCGGGGAGGTTACCTTCGAGGAGGCGATCACGGCCGGCGCGGACGACATCCTGGCCGTCCACACCAAGTCCCACGTGCAAAGCGTAACGTCCATGGGCCTGTATAAAATCGC
>LUZZ01000195.1 GCA_001603845.1 Syntrophobacterales bacterium Delta_01
CCCCCACCCTCCATGCCGCTTCGCGGCTCAATCGGATATCAAAAAGAGGAAACGGCCAACGGCACGGCCGGCTATACCCGCGCGCCGTATTGCCGTTCGATCCACTGTTTATACTCGCCGCTTTTTATGGATTCCACCCATTTGCGGTTGTTCAGGTACCACTTGACGGTTTTCAACAGCCCGGTTTCCAAGGTTTCGCGCGGACGCCACCCCAATTCGGCTTCGATTTTTGAACAGTCGATGGCGTAGCGCCAATCGTGCCCCGGCCTGTCTTTGACGAACTCGATGAGAGAGCGATGCGGCCGGAAGGGCGAACCGGGCAGGATTTCGTCCAGGCAATTACAAATGGCGGTTACGATATCGAGATTGGCCCGCTCGCAACGCCCGCCGATGTTATACGTTTCCCCCACCCGCCCTTTTTCCAGCACCAGTTCAATCGCTTCGCAGTGGTCTTCCACGTAGAGCCAGTCGCGTATGTTGGACCCGTCCCCGTAGACCGGCAGGGCTTTGCCTTCCATGGCATTGAGGACCATGAGCGGAATGAGCTTTTCCGGGAACTGCATCGGCCCGTAATTGTTGGAGCAGTTGGTGGTAAGCACCGGAAATCCGTAGGTGTGGTGATAGGCCCTGACCAGGTGGTCGCTTGCCGCCTTGGAGGCGGCGTAGGGGCTGTTGGGCGCAAACCGCGTTTTCTCCGTGAACGCCGGGTCTCCGGGGCCGAGGGTGCCGTACACTTCATCGGTGGATACGTGCAGGAAGCGGAATTCGTCCCGCTCCGCCGCGGGCAGCTTTTCCAGGTAGAGGCGGGTTTCTTCCAGCAATTGGAAGGTCCCCATCACGTTTGTGCGGATGAAGCCGTCCGGCGAATCGATGGAACGGTCAACGTGGGTTTCCGCCGCGAAATTGACCACCCCCGCCGGCCGGTGCCGCTCCAGAACGGAACGCACCACCGCTGCGTCTTCGATGCCGCCCTTGATGAAGTGGTAGTGGGGATCGCCTTCCAGGGATTCGAGGTTCATCAAATTGGAGGCATAATTCAGACAGTCCAGGTTGACGACCCCGTATTTCCGGTTTTTCCGGAGCATGAGGACGAAACTGCTCCCGATAAACCCGGCCCCTCCCGTTACCAAAACCTTTTTCATAGCCGCCGTCCCGCCGTCCCTGGATTGAAAAACGCTCCTTTTACGCCAACGCGCCGACCCAAACCCGATTCCGCCGGGGTCTCTTCATACGGCGACCCGCCCGGCGGCCGAACCGGCCTCGAATTCGGAGCATTATTACTTGCGCGCGGTTTGTAAGGAAAGGATTTTTTCCGCAGGGGGCCCGGCGGCACGCACCGCTTCCTGCCGACGTCGCCGGGAGGAGCCGAATCGCCGTCTGCCGGTCCGGGAATAGTTGTCGCAGCTCCGCCGCCGGCTGCGATCAGGGCCGGGTGACCAGGAATTTTTTCACCTCCGGAGGAAGCAGATGGGATTTCAGCCGGAGATTTTTTATGACCGTTTCGCACAGTTCCCCGAAGCTTTTACTCCCCAGACCGCAGAAATTCAAATGCTCCTCCAGGAAGGGATAGTCCCGGGCGGAAACGGAGTTTTCCCGGCCTGCGTCATAGATGGCGTGCGCAACGTGCAGGATCGCCACCTGCTTCTTGTGCTGCGAAGGAATTTCCGAGGGAAGCGCGAAGGTCGGAAAAGACTGGTACTCGACCGTTTCGCTGATGACGTTCGGGATGTTCCACTTATCGAGAAGCATCGCCCCGATTTTGTTGGGTTCCAGCATCTGGACAAAAAAGGACAGCCGCGGGTTTTCCTTTTCGATGAGGAGCACCGTGCTCTTGCCGATATCGTGCAGAAGGCCGATCGTGCTCAGCAGCGAGGAGTTGTGCCGGTCGGACAGGTGACATACCTCGAAAGCCAGGTGGGAGAGCATTATGGAATGATGGTGGATCTCCCGGGACTGTTCCGAATCGGGCATCGTTTTCCTGACGCCCTGGGAGACCAGTATCTGGTAAACCTGGTTGAACCCCATCAGCATGATGGCATAGTAGAGGTCGGAAACCTCCTGGCGCACGCCGTAGTAAGGTGAATTTACTTCTTTCAGTACTTCCCCGACCAGGGAAGGATCCTTTTTAGCCAGCTCGGTCACGCTCTTTGCCGATGCCTTTTCGCTGACCAGCAGCTCGATCACCTGCGTCACGTAAATGGGCAGCCTGGGGATTTTTTTCAGAAGGTTCTGGATCAGTTCGGATTCTTCGTATTCTTTCTTCGACTTGCCGTAATCCTTGACCAGCCTGTTGGTAATCGAGCCGCGCTGCATGACGGCGGACGCATAGGACGCTCTCAGCTTGAGCAGCTTGGCGTTGGTCGAGCTGATAACGTGCGTGAGCACGGCGGACTGTATCGCGGGGGCGAGCGAAGCGAACTCGGACTTGCCGACCACCAGCACGCGCGAAGGTTGCTCGGCGGCCACCGCCAGGGCCGAGGCGTTGGAGTCGAAAAGCGACTGTTCGTGTATCAGGTCGCCCTGCACGAAAGCCTGTTTTCCGACCACCCCGTTTCGCCCTACAATCCCCAGCGAACCTTCCAGGACGAGGCAGATCTCATGGACCTTTTCGTCTCTTTTCAGGATGGCTTCGCCCTTGGCAAGCGTGCGGACGGTACCGGCATTGTAGAGCGTCATGCGCTCCTTTTCGCCGAATGTTACTCCAGATGACTTCACTTCGACTTTTCGGCCATCCATCGCACTTCCTTCGAAAAAGTGTATCCAACCCGGCTATGAACCGGCATCCCATCCGGATCAGGGAAAGTTTCCCGCAGCAAGAAAAGCAGTGAAATTTGGATATTCAGGTAGCAAGATGGGTGCCAAACTCGAACCGCCGCCGTCCCGCCCGCCTGCCGGGCGGGACGGCGGGTGGAGCCGACCTGGAGAAAACTGAAAAGGAGCCGAGGGGTGTCACAAAAGCGACGCTGTCACGCACTCGCAGGCAATGGCACGGACATCCGGGACAAAAGGGCCGCACCCGGTGCGAACCGGGCGCCGGCCCCTGTTGCCAACGGAAAACCTGGAAATCCGATCTTTTAGAATCACTTGCTGGGCAGGCCCTGGAGCATCCTGGAGACCTGCATGTCGATTACACGCTGGAAATCGTGAGGCGGAACGTGCGCCAGGTCCACGGTGGCGCTTTCCGAAGACACGGTTCCATCCCGCAGGCTGCGCGTCCTGATATCCACTTGCACCATCGCCGCACCAGCCGGAGCAACCAGGCCCAGGGCGGCCCCGCTGCCGGCCCCTATGGCCGCTCCCCTGCCGGGACTGCCGAGCGCCCCGCCGATGATCGCGCCGGTTGCCGCACCGAGCACCGCTCCGCCAACCATTTGACCCGCCCGCTGTTCGGGATTGTCCCTGGTGTAGGAATTAAAAGAGATGTCGAGAACAAAGTCGGCCTCCCGTTCACGTCCCACCTGGTCGTAGCCCTTCTGGTAAAGCGCATTCATCGCGTCCGGCAGGTTGGACAGGCCCAGGGGGGTCCTGTCGTCGATGCGCAGCACATAAAGCCGATCCTGAGGCCCGACCGTCAGGTAGCCGCCTCCGGGCCCCCCCGCCGGCGGCTGCGAAACGCTGTAATACGGACCTCCCGGCCCCGCAGGAGAGGCAACACACCCTGCCAGCAGTGCAACCGCAAACACTATGCTCAAATACCCCAAAGATCGCGCCAAGTTTTTCATCCTTATCACTCCTGGTGCAGGTTAACTGATAAACACCCCTGTTCATCCGGTTTTATCTTATAAAACATACCATCAACCGATGCCTTGCAACAGTGGTTATTGAATCGGTCGGTCCCTTTTCGCCCCAAAATCTTTTTTGCAAAAATCGGGCTTGCAGCCGGTCTCAGGCGACGCGGGCGGAGGAAATACCCCGGCCCCCGGCACCCCGGCGGACGCCAAAATGTGCCCGCGTTTCTCATCCACCGTCCGCACCCGCACGGTCGCACCCCATCCATTCTATGCGGAGCACGAAATTTGATACAGCCCGGCTCGATTATCTATGGCCTTGGAGGCCCAAAATGGTTATCAAGAATGAACTCCCAACTATTGCCGTGTAGAGAAGGCGAGACATTTTGTGAACCCGCGTTTTTCGCCGTCCTTAGCGTTTCCGTTTTTCAAGTGGTGGGACCTCGTAAACAGCAGGACTCAGCGCGCCGATTTCCAGGCCGCCCTGACCAATGCGATTGTCGCCCTGCCTCAGGGAATAGCTTTTGCCTCCATTGCGGGGCTGCCCCCGGAATACGGCCTGTATTCGGCCATCGTTCCGGTCATCGTCGCGGCCCTGTTCGGGTCCTCGTTTCACCTCGTTTCGGGGCCGACCACGACCAGTTCGCTCATCGTTTTCGCCAAGGTAAGCACTCTCGCCGCTCCCTTTACACGCCAATACCTGGGAATCGTGCTGGGGATAACCCTGCTCGCCGGGGTGTTCAAACTGACGCTCGGGCTGATGCGCATGGGAGCGGTGGCGAATTTCATTTCCTATTCGGCAATGGTCGGGTTTACCTCGGGTGCGGCCATCCTCATCGGGACGGGCCAGCTCGGCCATTTTTTCGGAGTGCAGCTCCCGCACACCGGCACATTTCTATCCACCTGGGCGGCTTTGGTGAAACACCTTCCCCAGGCCAACCCTTACGCCGTGGCGGTGGCGATCTTCACCATGGCATCGGCCCTCCTGGTCAAGCGGTTCCAGCCCCGCTGGCCGGCAATGCTCATCGGTATGGTGGCGGGCAGCCTGCTGGGGCTGGTCCTGTCCGGAGAATCCCACGGCGTGGAGCTGATCGGAGCCCTTCCCAGGCACCTGCCTCCCTTTTCGATTCCGGACATTTCCCTGTCCTCCCTGCCCCAGCTTGCGCCGGGCGCCATGGCCATCGCCATGCTGGGTCTTGCCGAAGCGGTCACCATCGCCCGTTCCGTGGCCATTCATTCCGGCCAGCACCTGGACAACAACCAGGAATTCATCGGGCAGGGACTCTCCAACATCGTGGGGAGCTTCTTTTCCTGCTACGCCTCATCGGGGTCTTTCACCCGCACGGGACTCAACTACGATTCCGGAGCCAAGACTCCCATGGCCGCCATTTACGCGGGCCTGATCCTGGCGCTCATCATCATCGTCGTGGCCCCCCTCACGGCATACCTGCCCATGGCCTCGACGGCGGGCATTCTCATGGTTGTGTCCTACAACCTGGTGGACCGGCGCCACATAAAAGTCATCATCCGGACCAGCAGGCCGGAGACCGTGGTGCTCGCGGGCACCTTTTTCGCCACCCTTTTCGTTCAGCTCGAATTCGCCCTGTTTTCCGGCGTGATCCTCTCCCTGCTGCTCTACCTCAACCGCACGTCGCACCCGCACCTCACCGTGCTCTGCACCCAGAGCCCGGACGGCCATTGCCTGGACTCCTTCCGCACGAAAGCGCCCGAATGCCCGCAGCTCAAGATCATCCGTATCGACGGCTCCATCTTTTTCGGAGCGGCAAACCACATCGTCGAACAGCTCCGCACCGTGACCCGGCACAGTCCCGAGCAGTGCCACATCCTGATCATCGGATCGAGCATCAACTTCATCGACGTGACGGGGTGCGAGACCCTGTTGAACGAGAGCCATAACCTGTACCTGGAAGGCAGGCAGCTCTATATGTGCTCGCTCAAGGCGGAGGTCGTGGAACTGATGGAAAGGGTCGATCCCAAGAGGCGGTCGAGAATCCTGATCTTCGATTCGGTGGACGAAGCCCTGGAAAAGATCGTTCCGCAAATGGATCCCGAACGCTGCCGCACCTGCCGCAGGAGGGTGTTCGCAAACTGCCCGCCCGAATCCCCCGACCGGGAAGGGACGGCGCCCGCTCCCGGCTCCCCGAAGCGCAGCCGCACCCCTCTTTCCTGGTTCCGGTAACACGGAACCAATGAAAAAAGCGGGGGAAAGGTTTCGTTTCCCCCGCACTCCCTCGGAATTCGGCCGCACGTTTCCGCCGGCAAGGTCACGCGTTGATGTACTCTTCCCGGATGACGATCCCTTTTATTTTCTCGCCCCGGACAAACCGGGCGACATTTTCTCCGACGAGTTTCACGGCGGTGCTCATGATGCCCGGCACGGCCGAAGAATTATGGGGAGAGCCCAGGAAATTGGGCAGGTCGAAGAACGGATAGTTCACCTTGAACTCGCCGCCCATCGAGGGTTCGATCCACCAGGTATCGATCGCGGCGCTGAATGCGGGGTTTTCCACCAGGTGCCGGTAGAGTGCGCCCTCGTCGATGATGCCCCCGCGCGCCACGTTGACCAGGATCGCATCCGGTTTCATGGCGGCCAGTTTCTTCGCCTCGATAAGGCCCCGTGTCTGTTTGGTGAGCGGGATGGACACCAGGAGGATGTCGCAGTTTCGGAGCACGTGGTCCAGGTCGTCGAGCGTGCCCACGAAATCGACGGGCTCATTGGTCTTGCCGCTGGTATTCAGCGCGAAAATCCTGACCCCCACGGCGCGCATGAGCCGCGCCGCCGCCTGGCCGATCCCGCCGAAGCCCAGCACCCCGAGCGTCATGCCCCGCAGCCACCGGTTTTTGGTCTTCATGTCGAATTCCCCGCCGGCCAGTTTGCGGTGGTTCACGCACAGGCGCTTCGCGAGGGCCAGGGCCATCCCCAGTATATGCTCGGCCATCGGCTCGGCGAAGGCTCCCGGATTGCTTGCAATCATCGCCTGCGGGGGAACCATGGCAAAGGGCACGTGCTCGGCCCCGGCGGATATGAGCTGAACCAGCTTGAGCCTGGACAGGAGCCCGAACTCTTCCGGGCTCAATTCCTTTTGCGGGTTCCACGCAATGATCGCCTCGGCGGAAGCGAGCACCCCGGCCCGCTCGCCCGCGGAAACGTCGGACAGGAATTTCAAATTCGAACCATCCGCGAGTTCTTTTTCCAGGATCTCCCGCTTCGCGGCATCCAGGGCATACGAGACGACGATTTCCGGTTTTTGCATATTTTTCTCCATTCCCGGTGCAACATGCTGCTATAATAAAAACTCTCCGCGCAAATGCGCCCGGATGGATCCCTCCGGGCGGCGACCTGCCTGTCGCCGAACAAAATAAGATGGACGGAATGGAAATTAAAGTCTCTTGACAACACTAGCCTCCGGGGAGGATTCCATCCGCAATGGAAGACCGGCCAAGATTCTTTACCACCGTACAGGTCCGCTACGTTGAAACCGACAGGCAGGGCCATGTCTTTTTCGGTCATTATTTCACCTACTTCGACGTCGGCCTGGTCGAATACCTGAGGGCGGTGGGGTTCAGCTACGATGACTTCCTCGAAGCCGGAGTGGACTTTTTCTACGTTTCTGCCGATTGTCAATACAAGGGCCGGGCCTTTTTCGACGACACGCTGCACGTCCATACGCGGGTGAGCCATATTGGCAACAGCAGCTTCACCTTCGAGTTTGCCGTGTTCGAGCAGACTACCGACCGGCCTATTGCAACCGGCCGCATCGTAGCGGTGGCGGTGGACAGGGAAACATACAGGAAGGTCAAGGTTCCGGAGCGGTTCAGGAAGGCGATTGCGGACTATGAAAGGGTCAAGATGCTGGTGGGAGTCCCGGCACGCCGCCGGTGCCAGGCTCCATAAAACTATAATTCGCTATCCGCTCCGCGTCGGATAATTATTCGCATTGCCCGGCCTTTCCGAAAGCGGTAATATTCCCGCGGTTTCTCAGTGTCCATTCGTTTCCGATTCCACCGAGGCTGAGTATGGCATTCTTGTGGTTCTTCTCGAAAAGCCCTCGAAACCTGAGGCCCTTTTGCTCCCTCCTGGCCGTGGGCATTCTCGTGGCCGCGTCCGCCTGTTCGCGCCAGGATTCCCAGGCAGCAAAGGACCGCTCTTCGTCCAGGACGGAATTTCCGGTGACCGTTTCCAAGGCCGTCCAGAACGACGTGCCGGTGCAGATCAAGGCCATCGGCAAGGTGCAGGCGTACTCCACCGTGGTCGTGAAGGCGCAGGTGGCGGGCGAGCTGCTTTCCGTGCACTTCAAGGAGGGCCAGGACGTCAAAAAGGGAGACCTGCTGTTCACCATCGATCCCCGCCCCTTCGAAGCACAGCTCAAACAGGCCCAGGCCAACCTGGCGAAGGACCGCGCCCTGCTGGTCAACGCCCGCAAGCAACTGGAACGCTACAGTGCGGTGGTAAAAAAAGGCTTTGTCTCCCAGGAGCAATACGACACCGTTTTCGCCAACGTTTCCGCGCTGGAGGCCACGGTCAAGGCCGATGAGGCCGCGGTGGAAAACGCCAAGCTTTCACTCCGGTACTGCTACATTCACAGCCCCATCGACGGGTGCATGGGCGAGCTTAAAGTCGACGCCGGCAACGTGGTCAAAGAAAAAGATGAAGAAAAACCCCTGGTCACCATAAACCAGACCAGCCCGGTGTACGTGACGTTCGCCGTGCCCGAACAGCATCTCACCGAAATCCGCAAACGGATGGCCGAAGAGAAGATCGACGTGTATGCCTCGGTTTACGGAAACGAGGACTCGCCCGCCAGGGGGACCCTCACTTTCCTGGACAACACCGTGGATTTCACCACGGGGACCATCCAGTTGAAGGCCCGTTTCGAAAACAAAGACAAAGCGCTGTGGCCCGGCCAGTTTTCCAACGTGAGCCTCACGCTGGGACGGCAGAAAGATGCGGTGCTGATCCCGTTCGAATCGATCCAGGCCGGCCAGCAGGGCCAGTATGTCTTTGTCCTGAAACCCGACTCCACGGTGGAATACCGGCTCGTCTCACTCGGCCGCACGGTGCAGGACCAGATCATCATCACGAAGGGAATTCATCCCGGCGAGACGGTGGTGACCGACGGACAGTTTCGCCTGGCCAACGGTTCCAGAGTGAAGGTGGTGGAACAGGGAAACAACTCAGACGTACCGGACTCGGACTGATTCGATGAACATCCCTGAGCTTTTTATAAAACGTCCGGTCATGACCACCCTGGTCATGATGGCCATCCTCCTGTTCGGGTTTATCAGCTACCGGTCGCTCCCGGTCAGCGAACTGCCCAACGTGGACTTCCCGACCATCGAGGTCACCGGGCTGCTGCCCGGCTCCAGCCCCGAAAACATCGCCTCCTCCATCGCCACTCCGCTGGAGCGCGAATTTTCAACCATCGCGGGCCTGGACTCCATGACCTCGATCAGCGCGCAGGGGCTCACCCGGATCACCCTCCAGTTCTCCCTGGACCGCAACATCGACGGGGCCGCGCAGGACGTGCAGACCGCCATTTCGAAATCGATGCGGCTGCTGCCCACCGATATGCCCAATCCGCCGTCGTTTCGCAAGGTCAATCCGGCGGACCATCCGGTCCTCTACCTTGCCCTCAGCTCTCCCATCCTGCCGCTGTCCACGGTTGACGAATACGCCCAGACCCTCCTCGCCCAGCGCATCTCCATGGTCAACGGGGTCGCCCAGGTCATGGTGTTCGGGTCTCAGAAGTACGCGGTGCGCGTCCAGGTCAACCCCGATTCGCTGCGCTCGATGGGCATCGGGATCGACGAAGTCGAAGCCGCGGTCTCGAAGGCGAACGTCAACCTTCCCACCGGCACGATCTACGGCAAGGACAAATCGTTTACCATCCAGGCTTCCGGGCAGTTGCTCCGGGCCGCGGCTTACAGCGGCCTCATCGTGGCCTACCGCAACGGCGCCCCGGTGCGCCTCCAGGACATCGGC
>LUZZ01000196.1 GCA_001603845.1 Syntrophobacterales bacterium Delta_01
CAGTTGCACAACCCGTGCTACAAGTTCGTCAGCAGCGACATGGACGCCCTGGCCAAGCCGGCGGATCCCAAGTATCCCATCGTGCTGACCACTTACAGCGTGACCGAGCACTGGTGCGGAGGCGGGGAGACGCGCAACGTGCCCAACCTGCTGGAAGCCGAGCCTCAGCTCTACGTGGAGATGAGTCCGCAGCTTGCAAAGGAAAAAGGCATCAAGAACGGCGACGGCGTGATTATCGAAAGCGCTCGCGGGAAAGTGGAGGCCATTGCCATGGTCACCGTGCGCATGCGTCCCCTGAAGGTCCAGGGGAAACTGGTGCACGAGATCGGCATGCCCTTCTGCTTCGGCTGGACGACTCCGGGATGCGGCGATTCCACCAATCGGCTCACCCCTTCGGTGGGCGATCCGAACACCACCATCCCCGAGTTTAAGGCGTGTCTGGTAAATGTCCGCAAAGCCGACAAGTTGACGGAAATCGCGTAGGAGCGCATCGGGCGGTGGACGCCGCCCCTCGGGCCGATAAGGAGGACTCGATGCCAAAGTCGTTCTTTATAGATACGTCGCGCTGCACCGCCTGCCGCGGGTGCCAGCTTGCGTGCAAGGAGTGGAATGAGCTGCCTGCCAACAAGACCAAGCAGACGGGCAGCCATCAGAATCCCCCGGACCTCAACCCCAACAACTTCAAGGTGGTCCGCTTCAGCGAACACCTCGAAAACGATACCGTGAAGTGGTATTTCTTCCCGGACCAGTGCCGGCACTGCCTCGATCCCCCGTGCAAGGACGCAATCGAAGGGTACGTGAGCGGCGGGGTGATCCAGGACCCGGCAACGGGAGCGGTCCTGTACACCGAGAAGACCAAGGAAGTACCTTTCGAGGAAGTGCGATCCGCCTGTCCGTACAACATCCCCCGGCAGGCGGCGAACGGGCAGTTGGTCAAGTGCACCATGTGCAACGAACGGGTGACCCGCGGCCTGCTGCCGGCATGCGTCAAGGTGTGCCCGACCGGGACCATGAACTTCGGGGACCGGGACAAGATGCTCGATCTGGCCAACAAACGCCTGGCGGAGGCCAAAAAGACCAATCCCAAGGCCATGCTGGCCGATGCGGGATCGGTAAACGTCATTTACCTGTTGCAGGACGCACCCGCCAAGTATCACAAGTTCGTCGTCGCCGGGCGTTCGTCGGAAGGCATCAGCAGAAAAGACCTTTTGGCAAAGATTTTTGCCCCGATCAGACGAACCGCGGAAGGCATGGAGCAGTCCACCAAGTCGTAGAGCGTCCGGAAGCGAGTATTCTTCGACTTAAAATCCGCTGAAAAGCCCGGAGCCCGCCGCCTGCGGCGGCCTCCGGGCCGCTTAAAAACCCGGGAGGACGTGAGGATATGCCAGTTGCAACCGGCCTTGGCGAGCGCGAGCGGCGCATAGCCGAGGCGATGGAGAATTTTGCCGGAAAACGCCCCGTTTTGGAGCCCATCCTGCGGGTGTTCGGAAATATCCTGATGGAAAAAGCCCGCGTGGCCGACCGGTTCGCCGGCGGCGGTCCCGGAGACCTCGACCTGGATGTGTCCCGCCTCCGGGAGGGGGTGCCGCTGCTTGCCGGAGTGTCCCTTGAACCTGTTCGGGACCGGCTGGATGAGTCTTTTGAAGCCATGGCGGCCGTACTCGGGCGATCATTCACCGATTTTGAACAGGACCTGGCGCGTCTGGACGGCATCCGCCGCGCCGGCGGGCTGGATCTCGTGCGCCTGTCGCGGGCCTGCCTGGAAGCGGACCGCCGCGCGTTCGAAGAGGCGGCCGAATTTTTTGAGGTCCAGGCCGGGTTCCTGGGCATGATGACCGCGTGTGTGCTCGCCCCCGTGCTGGAGGCCGTGGCGATGTGCTGCGCCGACCGGGTCCGGGAGTCCGGGTGGCTCAAAGGGTGCTGCCCGGTGTGCGGGTCCATGCCCTCCATCAGCTACCTGGGCCAGGGGCCGGAACCGGCGTCGGAGTTTCTGACGGGCGGAGGCGGCCAGAGGTATCTGCACTGTTCGATGTGCGGCTTCGAGTGGCGCACCCGGCGCAATATGTGCCCGGCCTGCGAAAACGAGGACAAGGACCGGCGGCTTTATTTCCAGACTCCGGACGAGCCCGGCGAACGGGTCGATGTTTGCACGCAATGCGGTGGATATCTGCCCTGCCTGGATTTTCGCGAAAGCACGCTGAGGCCGCCGATGGACATAGCGGCGATCGGCATGGTGCACCTGGATGCCTGGGCCTGTGAAAAGGGCTACCATCCCCTGGCGAACACCTCGTGGAACCAGGTGGTTTAAGATTCAACAATTATAGGGACTTAGGGATTCAGAAATTAAGGCGATGCAAGGTGGGCACGGCTTTTTTGTGCCCACCATTTTCCCGTCTTTTCTGCGGACGGCGGGCACAGAAAAACGGCCTGTGGCCCAAACGTGGGTCCTACAAGTTAAAGTAAAACCACCAAAATCGTCATTCCCGCAGCGCCTTTGGGCGGGAATCCGGTGTCCTTCGGCTGCCTCCCCGGCTGAGCACAGGAACCAGCAGTATCATCCGGATACAGACCGCATTCGAGCAACAACCCTCCGGTCCGGGAATCCCCTCCGCGGAAGCTCCCGCCTCCATTGCAATCCATAGATGCCTTCCGCTTTCCGGTACAGGCCGGTATCCCGCCGCGCGGCCCATGGAATTTAATTGGATTGCACCGGAACGGAAACCATAATAATTTGACCGTCGGTTGGTGGAAGACCGGCGGTTGCCTGCGCTTGCGGGGGTGCCGGCACGGTTGCCCCAATCCACAGGGAAGCATTTCTCAATAGCTGCCTGAATACAATCCGGGACAACATGGCGCGGGCGGGGCTCCATCCATGAATTTTATCTTTTTCGCTCTGGTTTCGGCGGGGTTTTTGAGCGTTGCGTGGCAGCAGTTCCTATGGGTGCCCGCGAGCGGCGTTCCCGCTCCCATGGAGAAGCTCTCCGCGGCCATCATCCAGGCGGCGGCGGGTTCCGTGGAGCTTGCTTTCGGGCTGATCGGGATTATGGCCCTTTTCCTGGGGCTGACGAAGGTTGCCGAACAGGGCGGGATGCTCGCCCTGATCTCCCGCATCATCCGCCCGTTCATGAAATGGCTTTTCCCCGAAGTCCCTCCGGACCACCCGGCAACCGGCGCGATGATCCTCAATTTTTCGGCAAACCTTTTGGGGTTGGGCAACGCGGCGACCCCTTTCGGCATCCGCGCCATGCAGGAGCTGGACAAACTGAATCCCAGCCCCGGTACGGCCACCAATTCCATGGTGCTTTTCGTGGCTATCAATACGGCCGGCATCACCCTGCTGCCAGCTTCGGTCATTGCGCTGCGGGCGGCGGCTGGGTCTTCGAGCCCCGCGGCGATCCTGCCCACGACCCTTTTTGCAAGCTTTTGCGCCACGGTTTTTGCCGTGTTCGCCACCCGGATATACCAAAGGTTTTTCCCGTTTCCGGCGGGGCCGGGTCGCGGCGACGGACTCGAAAACGGTCCCGGAAGCGAGGCGGCGGGAGATGTGGAACCCGGTTTTGTTGTGGAATCCTCCGGGTCCTGTCCGTTGTGGGTGAGTTGCCTTGCCGCCGCGCTGCTGGTGGCGGCCGTCCCCCTGATGGTGGTCTACGGCAGAGTTGTCGCCCCTTGGGCCATTCCGGCCATCACCGTGGGGTTTCTCGCTTTCGGCGCGGCCCGGAAAGTGCGCGTTTATGAAGTCTTCGTGGAGGGGGCCAAAGAGGGGTTCCAGGTGGCGGTGAAGATAATTCCGTACCTGGTGGCCATCCTGGTGGCGGTGGCTATGCTGCGGGCGGGGGGCGTGCTGGATGCGGCCGCCTCGGCCCTGGGAGGGGTCACCGCCGGAGCGGGGCTTCCGCCGGAGGGGGTCCTGATGGCCCTGATGCGCCCGCTTTCCGGGTCGGGCGCGTACGGGCTGGTCGCCTCGATCATAAAAAATCCGGCCGTCGGACCGGACAGCTATACCGGCTACCTGGTGTCCACCATGCAGGGGTCGAGCGAGACGACCTTTTACGTGCTGGCGGTCTACTTCGGGGCCGTGCGAGTGAGGCGCATGCGCCACGCGCTTGCCGCCGGGCTCACGGCCGAACTGGTGGCGGTGGTGGCCGCCGTAGCGGCGTGCCGCTATCTCTACGGATGAGCCCGGCTTACAGGTTGCCGTTCAGGGCCGGGCGGCGTTCAGGAGACGATAACTTTACGGCGCGTTCGTGCCGGCATCGAAGCGCCCGTGCAGGTGTGACGGCTTTCGACGTCCGGGGGCGAATGCCGAGCGGGGTCTGCTTCCCGAGTGATAGGGTGTGAGTGTGCGTGCCGGCTCCAGTGGCGGGGCGGGGAGCCGCGGCGCCGGTCGAAGGAACATCTATGAATAGGGGTTTGTTCAAACACCCGCCGGTTAAAGAGGGTAGGGCGGAGGGGGGAAGTGTTGCATTCGGGGGGCATGCCCGGCCTCCGGAAGGTCAGGTTCGGCTCCTTTTGAAGCAAAAACGAATCATGACGGGCACCTGGCTCGCCCATTTCATGCATGACGGTTTTACCGACATGCTCTACGTTTTTTTCCCGGTGTGGCAGGTCCAGTTCGGGTTGAGTTTCGCCCAGGTCGGGTTTTTCAAGACACTTTTTTCCGGGACCCTTGCCGGTTTTCAGGTGCCGAGCAGCTACTTGGCCGACCGGGTGGGGGGCGTCAGGCTTCTGCTGGCGGGAACGCTTCTTACCAGCGCGGCGGTCCTGGCTTACGGGTGGGCGACCACGCCCGTCACTCTCGGCGTCCTCCTGGTCGTCGGGGGGCTTGGCGCCAGCGTGCAGCACCCCATCTGCTCCACGATGATTTCGAGCAGTTGCGCCGACAAGGAACTCCGGAGAACGGCACTCAGCGTTTTCAACGTCTCGGGAGACGTCGGCAAGCTGGTGTTTCCGGCCTCTGCCGCACTGCTCATCAGCGGGTTCGGCTGGCCGGTTGCAAGCCGTTCCATGGGGGGCTTCGGCGTCCTGGTGCTGCTGGTGCTCATTGTGCTGGCCCTGCCGGTGCTTTCCGGTGCCCCGGCCGCAAAGGCCGCAAAAAGCAGTCGTGCGAGCCGCACGCCGAGCGGGGGCGAAAGAAATTCCGCCTTTCTTGCCCTCCTTACCATCGGCATCCTGGACAGCGCCACGCGCATGGGCTTTCTGACCTATTTCCCTTTCCTGCTGCGGGACAAGGGCGTGGACATCGCTGTCACCGGCTCCGCGCTTAGCCTCATATTCGCCGGCGGCATCGCCGGAAAATTCATCTGCGGGATCCTGGCGACCAGGGTGGGCGTGCTGCGCTCCGTGCTGATCACCGAAGCCCTGACCGCCGTTTGCATCTGGGCGGCCATCATCTTGCCGTTCGGCGCG
Organism: Syntrophobacterales bacterium Delta_01; assembly: GCA_001603845.1. GTDB lineage: Bacteria > Desulfobacterota > Syntrophobacteria > Syntrophobacterales > Syntrophobacteraceae > SbD1. The sequence continues at coordinate 5,407 of LUZZ01000196.1, forward strand.
GTAATGGCCCTGTGCCCCGTCATGGGGCTGGCGCTCAACGGGACGTCCTCCGTCCTGTACGGCAGCGTGCCGGAACTGGTCCCGGAGGACAGGCGGAACCAGTCGTTCGCGGTCTTTTATACGGCCACCATCGGTTCCGGAGCGGTATCGCCTTTCGTGTACGGACTGGCGGGAGACCTGGTGGGGATCGTCCCCACCCTGGTGCTGGTGGGCACCGTGATCCTGGGCGCCCTGCCCCTGACGCTGCCCCTCCGGGGAAAACTCGGACTGGACGCGCCGGGAGCCTAGAGCCCGGGAGGGACGCTCCCCGGCGAGTCCGTACCACCTCCGAGGGTCTGGTTTTTGACGATTGTGCTGAGTGAAACCCTCGTGGAAACAACCGGGGGGCAGAAAAAGCAGGAGAACGTCCTGTCCATGGCTTAAGGGCAGGCGGGCCGGTGCGATTGAAGATCTGGCCGCCCGGCCCATGAGACAGTCCGGGGCCGGACGGCTGGCAGGTGTTTTTATTCCCGGGCCGCTCCGCCGGTTGGCGCGCCGTCGATGGTGTTGCCCATGAGAACAGGAACTGGGCGCATGAGGCTTGGCTCGCGGGCGAGCGGGAATGGTCCCCCTCCGCCTGGGCTTTACCGGAAATTCGTTCATTTATGGCTGAAGAAGATAACCATCATTATCACGATGGGGGAGCCGGGTGGGGAGTATGTGGGAAAATGGCGGAGCAAAATCCTACCAGGTGCGCATCCGAGTACGAAAGCCGGTGACCGTCGGCGTCGGCAGGCTGGGCACTTTTCTGTTCCCGGCCGGTGAATACGTCTATACCGGCAGCGCGAAGAAAAACCTCGGCGCGCGGGTGGCCAGGCATTTCGCACCGGCCAGGCGGCTCCGGTGGCACATCGACTACCTGCTTTCCGCCCCCGGCGTGCAGGCGGTCGGGTACGCGGTGTTCGACGAGGCCGAATGCGACGTGAACCGCAAATCACCGGGCACCGTCATCGTCCCCCGCTTCGGAGCGACGGATTGCCGCAGCGGCTGCGGCAGCCACCTGAAATTTCTGGGAGCGGGAGAAACGCCCGGCACGACCCGGTGGAGGAAACCACGGTAGGCGCCGCCGGGCGGGGTTCAGCCGAGGTCCTTTGCGATGCGGATACGAAAAACGCTTCCGCCCTGTTCGCGCATTTCCACCCGCACATCGCCTCTGTGGGCTTCGACGATTTCCCGGATGATCGCCAGCCCCAACCCGGTGCCTTCGATGCTTTCCGATCCGGCTTGCCGCTGGAACCAGTTGAAGACGTTTCCGGAATTCTCGGCCCGGATTCCGACCCCGTCGTCGATGACCTTGAAGATATGGAAATTTTCGGCGTCCTCGTAGCCGATCTTCACGAAGTTGAGCCGGTCGCCTCCGTACTTGATCGCGTTGTCGATGAGGTTCCGGAAAATTCTTAGAAACGAGAGCTTGTCCGCCCGGATTACGGGGGCCGCCTCCGGTTTGATGAGGCTTACCCGCCGCGCCGCGAGACGCGCCGAAAACTCGTCGTCGAGCATCCGAAAGATTTCCGCGGTGTTGATGGGCTCTATTTTGAGAGGCGTTTCCTTGGTGGCGATGAAGGTGTTGATCGAGTCGACCAGGGACGCCACGTGTTCCGATGCCTTCATGATCTGGTCGCACCAGTTTCCGCCTTTTTCGCCCAGGATGGCGGAAAAGTTTTTCTGCAGCAGCCTGGCGATGCCGTAAATGCCGACGGAGGGGCTTTTCAGGTCGTGGGCGACCGAGTAGGCGAAAAGCTTCAGCTTTTCGGCGCTCGCTTTCAGTTCTTCGGCGATCCTGCGCCGCTCGGTGATCTCCTTTTCCAGGTCCAGGTTCGCCTTCGCCAGGCCGGCCGTTCTTTCCTCGACCCGCCGTTCCAATTCGTCGTGCGCCCGTTGCAGGGCTTCTTCGGCCTTTTTGCGTTCCGTGATATCCAGGGTAACCCCCACGAGGCCGGCGATGTCACCTTCGGAATCCGTAAAGATCCCTTTGGTGATGATCACGTCGTGTTCTTGCCCGTCCGGGTAGGTGAGCCGGGTTTCGTAGATCTTTTCCCCCGGTTTGGCGAACAGCTCCGCGTCGTGCTGTTCGTACCTGGCGGCCACCTCCCTGGGGAAAAGGGCGGAGGCGATTTTGCCGATGATGTCCTCCCTGCCGAGCCCCAGGCGCTTTTCGAACGCCTTGTTGCACCCCAGGTAAATGCCGCGGGTGTCCTTGTAGAAAATGGGATTGGGGATGGTGTCGATCAGGGTCTGGAGGAAACGGAGCTGATCGAGCGCCGACCGCTCCATTTTGCAGCGGTCCCGGATCATGGACTCCATCTCGGAGACCCTGGTGCGCAACCGGGCGACTTCCGCTTCGAGCTGATGCACGCGCTTGTCGTTCATTCTCGAATTTCCGGCACTCACGGAAACGCTATGCTCTTCTTGCGGTGGCATCGGTTCATCTTTCAGCACGTTAACGGCATCGGGCGACATTGGGCTGTACCTATTTTGGCTAAGGAAGCAAAGGGCTTGCCAAATATTGATATAGCTGAAATAACTGAATAAAATAACGACATGCCCCAAATACCGACGGGTAAAGAACGGGGAAAAACGAACAACTTTGTACTAAAAAGAAGGTTAATAAACGAAATTGGCCTCCTCATCGGGAGGGGGTTCTCTCCCCCCCGCCGCTAAATCCCTGCACAATTCCGCTTCTTCCCAGGCCGCTCGACGCCTGACAATGCCCCGGCTTTCCCGGGCCGCTCAGCTTTCCCGCGCGCGGGATTCTTCGAGCTGCCTGATGCGCTGTTCCAACAGGTCCACTTTGGACTGAAGTTCGACCAGTTCTTTTTTCCTCACCAGGTCCATGCCCTCCGACCACTTCTTCATGGACGACTGGAACCGGGTGTTGAAATCTTCCCACTGCCGCTCGCCGCTTTTTACCAGGTCGTCGGTGAGTTTTTCCGCTTCTTCGGTGGAAATTTTGCCTTCTTCCACCAGCGACCGTGTGGCCTCGCGTATTTTGTCAGCGGTGACCACCACCGCACCGATTCCGGCCAGAAAGCTCTTTCTCAGCAGTTCGAGCATGCCGTTCTCCCCCCTCATTTCGAGTTTGAATCCCCTGTCCCCGCGGGGCGGGGCAGCTTCCGCCTCTTTGAACGCGTCTTCATGACCATACAATAGCAATATTTTACGAGCGCGCAACGCCGATTTGTGCAGTGCCCGCAGAACCCGGAGG
>LUZZ01000010.1 GCA_001603845.1 Syntrophobacterales bacterium Delta_01
CCTCTTTGCCTGCACGTCTCTTCGGGATTGCACTTCCACGTATGACCGGCACTATAATCCAGGTTGATCGAATGTTTTCATATTTGTAAAAATAAATTGTTCAACAGATAGGTTACATATATTGTTATTTTTGGTGTCTTTATCTGCCTGCCCGTACGGAAACAATGGGCGGAAGTGCAACGACCGGTATCTATTCGCTAAAAGGACAGGCCGCCGGTACGTTTGTACCCTTACAGGTACTTAATATCTTTCAGGATATCGCCGGGGTGCCGGGTGTGCTTTTGCAGGCGGTATATATACGGGACGGGATTTAAAGAAGAAGCCCCGGCGATCGCTCGCCGGGGCTGGTAACCATGCCTTGAGTCAGGCAACGGCTCTCGCGGGCGCGCAGCCGTTTTCAATCTCTTAATCGCTGCTCTGGTTGATCCAGAAGTTTCCCATCAGCCCGTAAGTTTCAGGCGCGAAGTTGTATGCCTGGTAATCGGCATCGTAGTTGGCGCCCCCGGCCGTATTGTAGGCCCTGTCCAATCCGAACATGCTTCCCGGAACCTGGAAGCTCTGGAAAGCCCCCGAGTCGCGGTCCACACTCCTGGAAGTGTTGTGGAAGCTTGCCGCATCACGGTCTATATTTCCCTGATAACCGGGTCCCATGGCATTGGCCGAATAGATTCCGACGGAGAAAACCAGGGCGAATGCCAGCGTGAATATCGAAAAAGTGAACAATCTCTTGCTCATCTCATGCTCCTTGCAAACCCAAATAACTGTTCTTTAAAATCCTGCAGGCCATCAATAAATTTGATTTTTGCCTGGAACTTAAACTAAACGCGGACGTCTCCCTTGTCAACTCCGGGAGGTCCCCTTCCCGCGCGGGAAAGTGCGGGAGATGAGGAGGCCGGGATGCGGTCCGGGGACCTGTCAGGACACGGACCGGGGGTTGGCGAGGTCGCGGTAGAATTGCAGGGTCTGGGCGGCGATGCTTTTCCAACTGAACCGTTCCTCGACCCGCATGCGGCCGCGCTTTCCCAGTTCGCGGGCAAAATCTCGGGAGGCAAGCACCCGGTTCACGGCGGCGGCAAGCCGCGCGGAGAATCCGTCGGGGTCTTTAGGTTCCGGGTTTTCCGGCCCCGCGGGATCGAAGGGAACGAGCAGCCCGGTTTGGCCGTCCACGACGATTTCCGGGATGCCCCCCACCGCGGAGGCCACCACGGGGGTGGCACAGGCCATGGCCTCGATGTTGATGAGGCCGAAGGGTTCGTAGATCGAAGGGCACACGAAGACCGAAGCGAGTGAATAGAGGCTGATGATTTCCTTGGGGGGAAGGAACTCGGGGATCCAGAAAATGGGGTTCGCGCTTTTCCGGCGGGCCTGCTCGACGCTTTGTTCCATCTCACGCCCGATCTCGGGGGTGTCCGGGGCCCCGGCGCACAGGACGGCCTGAACGCCTGCCTCGATGGACGGCAAGGCGCGGACCAAGTGGATGATCCCTTTCTGCCGGGTGATCCTGCCCACGAAGAGCAGAAAAGGCTTCGCGGGGTCGATGCCGTATTTTCCAAGAACGGAGGTATCCGGGGCCGGCGAGTACACATCGGGGTCGATGCCGTTGTAGATCACGCGGACCTTTTCGGGCGAAACGCCGTAGAGCTTCTGCACGTCTTCTTTCATGGCCCCGGAAACGGCCACCACGCCGTCGGCGTTGCGGTACGCGGTCTTTTCGAGCCAGCAGCTCACCCGGTAGCCCGGCCCGAGCTGTTCCTCCTTCCACGGCCTTTGGGGTTCCAGCGAGTGGGTGGTGAGCACCAGGGGGGCCTTCAAAAGCTCTCTGAGCAGGCACCCCGCAAAATGGGTGTACCAGGTGTGGCAGTGGATAACGTCGGCCTCGCCGATCTCGCCGGCCATCAGGATGTCGCGCGCCAGCACTTCCGCGACCTTGGCGAACCCCGGGTCCCGAAAATCGAAGCGCGTTCCCGGTTCGATGCCCTTCACGCCGAGGTTTGCCAGTTCTTCGTGCTGGTTTCCGAAGCAGAGCACCCGGATGGAGTGCGCCCCGCTTTCGGCTCTCGCCATTTCCCGGACGAGGTTTTCCACGTGAACGCCGGCCCCGCCGTAGATGTTCGGGGGATACTCGTTGGTAAGAACGACGATCTTCATTGTCGGAATATCCTTATTTGATGATCGAAGATTTGCGGATTTTACCGCGCGCTATTTTGAGCGATAAAATCCGCGAGGTCAAGGCGGCGCAAATATACGGCCCAGGCGCCGTCGTCCCCGGATGTCGGGAGGAGGAGGCGCGGAATAATTTTTGATTGAAGAGCCCTTGAAACTTGCTTAGAATTGCGGCGATGCAGATAAAGGTCTGCGCCGTTCGCCAAGGCGCGGCGGGGAAGCTTGAGGCGATGGTTTCTGCGGGCTTTGTCCGAGCTGGTTAATCTTTACCTGATGCTGATTTCAGGGAGTGTTGCCTATTAGGTGGACTCCCTTTTTTGCTTCAGCAGGGGATGGTGATTGGAAATGCGTGCAATAACCGGAAAAAATATTTCGATGTGTATTTTGGCCGCCCTCCTGTGCGGGCTGAGCTGGGCCGGGCGTTCCGCCTGGGCCGTCCCGGCCGCTCCCGCCGCGGTGGACCGGGCCGAAAAGCGCACGGCGCTTGTCATAGGAAACGGCGAGTATGCCTCGTCCCCCCTTCGGAATCCGATAAACGACGCCCGTTCGATGGCCAATGCCCTGAAGGCTCTCTCGTTCGACGTGACCATCCGGGAGAACCTCAACCAGAAGGAAATGAAAAAGGAAATCCAGGCATTCGGTGAAAAACTCCAAAAAGGCGGCGTGGGCCTGTTCTATTTCGCGGGGCACGGCGTCCAGGTAAACGGGCACAATTATCTCATCCCGGTCGGGGCGTCGATAGAGCACGAAAAGCAGGTGGAATATGAGGCGGTGGACCTCGGCTCGGTGCTGGGGGAGATGGACTATGCGCGAAACCGCCTCAACATCGTCATCCTGGACGCCTGCCGCGACAATCCTTTTGCCCGGAGTTTCCGGTCGGTCTCGCAGGGGCTGGCTTCGATCAATGCTCCCAGCGGGACGCTCATCGCCTTTGCCACGGCCCCGGGTTCGGTGGCCAACGACGGCACGGGGGAAAACGGCATCTACACGGGCGAACTGGTCAAGGTCATGATGCAACCGGGGGTAAAGATCGAAGACGTCTTCAAGCAGGTGCGCGCGGTGGTGCGGGAGACCACTCGCGGAAAGCAGGTCCCGTGGGAGTCTTCGTCGCTGGAAGGCGATTTTTACTTCCGCTATCCTCCGCCGGGGACGGCTGCTGCTGCCAAGCCTTCCCCGGCCGTGACGGCGCCCGGGGTCCCGCCGGGCCAGGTTCCCGCCCAGCCCGAACCGGTCTCCAGGAGCGAAAAGCCGGTCAAGACCCTCAAGACCTGGAAGGAGCCGGTCACCGGCCTGGAATTTGTCTGGATTCCGGGCGGGTGCTTTCTCATGGGAAGCCCCCAGACCGAAAAGGACCGGTACGAAGACGAGGGGCCGGTCCACGAGGTGTGCGTGGACGGTTTCTGGATGAGCCGCACGGAAGTGACCAACGGCCAGTTCAGGAAATTCGATAAAGACCATGACAGCAAGAGCTACTCCGGCCATTCCCTGAACGGCGATACGCAGCCGGCGGTATTCGTGACCTGGTGGGACGCCAATAATTTCGCCCAGTGGCTGACCGGCCAGAACGGCGGCCAATATACCTTCAGGTTGCCCACCGAGGCCGAATGGGAATACGGCGCCAGGGCAGGGGCGGATGCCCCCACGTACTGGGGAGACGACCAGGCGCGGGCGTGCCAGTATGAGAACGTGGCCGACCGGTCCGCGCAGAAGCAGTTCGGCGTCAAGGGGGCCTACGAGTGTGACGACGGCTACGCCGCCACCGCCCCGGTGGGGGCGTTCCGGGCCAACGGGATGGGGCTCTACGACATGCTGGGAAACGTGGCCGAGTGGTGTTCCGACGTCTATACGGTCGATGCGTACGTGAAGCATGACCGCAGGAACCCCTATTTCGGCAACGAGAGTTTTGGACAGAGCCGGGTGATCCGGGGCGGGTTCTGGCACGGCGGCCCGCAGTCCACCCGGTCTGCGATGCGCGGAAGCGGAATGCCGGAAAAAAGCACCGACGACCTGGGGTTCCGGCTTGTCAGGAAGCCGTGAGGCGGGAGTTTCCCGCTTGTTTCGTCGGACTTGCCAATAAGATAAGGAGGGCTGATCGTGAAAGTAGTCGGGTTTAACGGAAGCGCCAGGAAAGACGGCAATACGGCTATTCTCATAAATTGTGTATTCAAGGAATTGCAGGCCGAAGGCATCGAAACCGAGCTGGTGCAGCTTGCCGGAAAAGACATCGCCGGCTGCCGGGCCTGTTTCGGCTGTTTCGCCAACAAGGACGGCCTGTGCACCCAGGACGATTACCTGAACACGTGCGTGCAGAAGATGGCCGAAGCGGACGGGATCATCCTGGGCTCGCCGACTTATTTCACCGACGTCTCCACGGAGATGAAGGCCCTGATCGACCGCGCCGGCCTGGTGGCCAAGGCCAACGACAGCATGTTCCGGCGCAAGGTGGGGGCTGCGGTGATCGCGGTGCGCCGGGCGGGGTCCATCCACGCGTTCGATTCCATCAACCATTTCTTTCTCATTACCGAGATGATCGTTCCCGGCTCCGATTACTGGAACATGGGGTTCGGCCTGGAAAAAGGAGACGTGGAAAAGGACGCGGAAGGAATCGGGACCATGAAGGTCCTGGGCCGCAACATGGCCTGGCTTCTGAAAAAGATTCACGGATAAACTCGCGCGGTGAGGCACATCATGAAATCGCCAAAGATCTGGAAATATGCGCTCGTCGCGCTGTCCCTGCTCTATTGCACGCAGGCCGCCTGGGGCGCCGACAGGGAAGGGGCGGTGCGCTACGACCCCGACGTGGATTTTCGCTGGGCCATGGCCGCCATCGTCTCGTCGGAGGACGGCAAGAGAGTGGTCCAGCCCGTGACGCGGGACCTGACGCTCAAATCCGGCGACCAGTTGAAGATGATGATCCAACTGGAAACCCGGTGCTTTGTCTATGTTTTCCACCACAACTCGCAGGACGGCGTGAGGCTCCTGTTTCCGTACAGCCTGCAGCAGTTTGGGGCGGACTACCGCGTGCACCACAAGTACTACGTCCCGCGCGGCGAGGCATGGTTCAAGCTGGACCAGACCCCCAGCCGGGAAACGTTCTACCTGCTGGCGTCGGCCCGGCGCCTGAACGACCTGGAGGCCGATTACCAGCGGTACGAATCGGCGCCGCCCGCCGATAAGGCGGAAGCGGCCCGCGTGGTGCTGGAGAAGATCCGGGCGCTTCGCAAGGAGCACCGGGAATTCACCACCCCGGCCGAAAAACCGGTGCGTATCGGGGGGGCCGTCCGGGGCGTGGGGCCCAGGGAAGACCCGGGCGGGATCGACATCGCCGCCCTTGCCGATGAGGTGTCATCCAGCGGATTCGTGGCCAGGACCTATACCATTGAACACCAATAGGAGTAACAGATTCCGGTGGCTGCTGGCCCTGGCGGCCGCCGGCTTCGGGGTGGTCCAGCTTCTCCTCTGGGCCTTCCCCGGAATATTCGAGACATGGAACTCCCAGATCGTGGACCGGTTCTTCCTGGTCCGCGCGCACATTCCCGCCTTCCGGCCCCGGTACGACCCCACCGTCGTCCACGTCGATCTCAACAACAAGTCGCTCCGCCGCCTCGGGACCTTTTATCCCAACCGGTTCCACTACGCGCGGGAGATTCGAAACCTGGCCGCCATGGGAGCGGCCGCCCAGGTCTACGACGTGATCTTTTCCGCGGAAACCGCGCCCGCGGACGACCTGGCCCTGATCGGTGCGGCCGGGGAGGCGGGAAACGTCTATTTCGGGATGGCCTTCTCGCTCGTTTCGCCGGAAGAGGGGCGGAGCGCCGCCCCTGCCGGCAGGGATGAGCGCATCGCGCCGGACGTGCTGGCGTATCTGGACCGCACTCTGTGGAAGATCCGGGTGGAAGGCGACGCCTCGGAGATCTACACGGGGCAGAGTCCGCTGGTGACCTTCCCCCGGCTGGCTTCGGATTCGAAGGGCATCGGTTTTTTGAGCCTTCACAACGACCGTGACGGCGTCACCCGGCGCATGCCGCTTCTCGTTCGCTACGGGAACGCATTTTACCCCGGCCTGGCACTGCGGGTGGTTTGCGATTACCTGGGGGTCCCGCCCGACCGGATCACGCTGGCCCCCGGGCGCTTCCTGCGGCTGGCGGGCGCGCACCGGCCCGGCGGGCCGCCTCACGATATTGTGATCCCCATAGACCGCCGGGGCGACATGATCATCAATTTCATGGGCCCCTGGGGGGCGATGCGCCACTATGATTTCGCCGACATCCACGCGGCTTCCGACGACCGGGAAGAACTCGGCCTGTGGCGCGACGAGCTGGCCGGAAAAATCGTCGTCGTATCCGAAGTATCGACCGGGGCCACGGACATCGGCACCGTCCCGGTGGACACCAATTATCCGTTGAGCGGCCTGCACGCCAACGTGATCCACACCATCCTGACCGAAAATTTTCTCACCGAAGCGCCTCCCGCCGTGTCGCTGCTGGTGGAGATCTGCCTGGTCCTGCTGATCTTTTTGATGTCGCTCCGGCTGTCGCCCATGCCGTTTTTTGCGGGCTCCGTCCTGCTGGTGGCCCTGTACGGGGCGGCGGCGCTGGGCATGTTTCTGGCCGCCGGGGTGCTGCTCCGGGTGGTGGGGCCGGCCGTCTCGGCCGCCGCCGCCGCCTCGTTCACCATGGCCTGGCGCTACTTCCAGGACGAAAAGGAAAAGGAAGCCCTCCGGCGCTCCTTCGAGTCCTATTTCCCGCCTCCCGTGGTCCGGCGCATCCTCGCCAACCCGGCCATCATCGCCGGCGGCCAGCGAAAAGAGCTGACCATCCTTTTCAGCGATATAAAAGACTTCACCCACCACTCCTCGTGCGCCCCGCCGGACCGCATCCGCGGTTTTCTAAACGATTACTTCGAGTCCATGGTGGAGATCGTGTTCACCCAGGAGGGGACGGTGGATAAGTACATGGGCGACGGGCTGATGGTCTTTTTCGGGGACCCCGAACCGATGCCCGACCACGCGCTGCGCGCCGTCAGGGCGGCCGTCGCCATGCAGGAAAAAGCCCGCGAACTGAACGGGAAATGGATCGAATCGGGTTTTCCGGTGCAAATCCGCATCGGGATCAACACCGGCGAAGTAGTGGTGGGCAACATGGGTTCTTCGAGAAGACTGTCCTACACCGTCCTGGGCGCTCCGGTGAACCTGGCCAAAAGGCTCGAATCCAGCGCGCCCACCGGCGGCATTCTCATATCTCAAAGGACCTTCGAACTCCTGGGGTCCGAAGTCCCGGCACGGTTTTTCGGGAAAATCAAGGTGAAGGGCATCGAAGAGCCGGTGAGCACCTACGAAATCGTCCCCGAAGAGGGGGAATCGACGAAAAAAAGCATCGACAGCCCCTAAAGCGGTTCCTGTAAACCGCCGGGCCGGACCGGCGAAATTTTCAACCGACGCCCGCGCCCGGCCCTCAAACCTTCACGCCCGCCTGCGGGACCACCTCGCCCAGCGAGTACGCCTGTTCGTCTCCCTGCTCCTGCTCCCGCGATTCCTTCCCGGCGGCTATGCTGTTGACGCACAGCACCGGCACGGGCGCCGTCCTCAGGATCTCGTCCACCACGCTTCCGAACAGCGTGCGTTCGATGCCGTGAGGGGTGTGGGTGGCCATGATGATCATGCCGATTCCGGCTTCTTCGACGTACTTTCTTATCTGGTCCACCCGGTTGCCGTGCAGGACGATCGTTTTCAGCCGCCCGTAGTCGCCCAGGTGCTCCGCGGCAAACGCCTTGAGCAGCCGTTCGGCGCGCTTGACGTTTTCCAGCTCGATCTGGTCCAGGGAGGGGTGCGGCACGTAAAAATTGTGGTACGGCGCCATGGTGTCCACGACGAAAAGCAGATGCACTTCGGCCTTGAACTGCCTGGCCATGGAGACAACATACGGAATTATTTTCACCGATGACCCCGTCAGGTCCACCGGGAATAGAATCTTACTCATTTCCATGATCGTTTCCCCCTTGAGTTGCATGTCTTGGAGTTAAACCTTCACTTAAGTAATTATAACCACTCGCGCGGCCGCTGCCGGGTGCCCCTCGGCCGGTCCCCGAACTTCCGGGCTGCGCCCGAACCCGGGACTTCACAAGCCAACGTAAAACCGCCAAGACCGCCATTCCCGCGGTGCTTCCGAGCGGGGATTGCGCACTGCCGCAGTAAGCCGTCCATGCAGAAAAGACCGGATCCCGGTTCCGAAACGCTGCCGGGATGACAGGGGGCTGTCCCGTTTTTTTGCCGCGACGGTCGGCGCGGCCCCCGGACGCTCCATCTGCTCGTTATGAATAAAAAATCCCCCGTATGTAAACTAATTGGCAGGCTCGTTCGTTATCTCAAATGAAGGCTTTTCCGGGATTTGGCTATTGATGAGCGAGGAAAGCGGATTAATAATAAATACGCTTCAGGGGGAAGAAAATCCAATACGCTACGGGATACGCCTTACTCTCAATGACTTATCCGGAAGATGCAGAATCGGGTTCCTCCTCCGCGCGCGACCAGGTTTCGCTGTTGGTGGACCGGGCCAGAGCGGGAGACAGGGCTGCGTTCGAGGAACTGATCGTTCTTCACCAGAACGAGATTTTCCGGCTGGTATTTTTCCGGACCCGGTCCCGGATGGATTCCGAGGACCTGATGCAGGACGTCTTCCTGTTGGCGTTCAAGCATCTTCCCCAGTTGAAGGATTCCGACCGGTTCCGGCCCTGGCTCTACAGGATCGCGGTCAACCGGGTCCGGGACTTTCACCGGAAAAAGAAGTTCCTGGCCTTTTTCGGCCTTACGGACGAGAAGAGCGAGGGGGACCCGGCGGACGTTGCCCCGCACGGCAACCCGGGGGCGCTGGACAAGATCCTGCGCGACGAATTCTGGTCTCACGTGCGCAGGCTTTCGAACCGTTTCTCCCCCATGGAGAAGGAAGTTTTCTTCCTGAGGTTTGTGGACAATTTCAATATAAGAGAAGTTGCCAATATCTTGAAGAAAAGTGAAAGCGCTGTAAAAACGCACCTTTATAGAGCAATTAAAAAATTCAGGGAGGATTCCGACCTGAACGATTTTCTGGAAGGAGAACGGCATGGCGAACCGGATGAAAGACCATCTTGACCGGGACCGGATCATCAGGGCCGTTGTCGATGCCGGCAGCCTGGGCTCGGAGGGGCGCCGCCACCTGGTGGAGTGTCCCGAATGCCGCGCCGAAAAATCGGCCCTGGAAAGAAATCTCGCCCTGTTCGGCGAACTTTCGCGCGAGAAGGCGCCGGCGACCGAGCTGCGTCCCGGGCTGATTTTTGCCGAATCCAGGAGATACAGGCCGGACAGGATATTGCGTCCCGCCCTGGGGATGGGCGTGCTGGTCGCCTCGCTGCTGGTGTTGCTGCTCAATCCGTATTTCTTCAAGCCCAAAAAGGATGCCGGTCTGGAGAGAATCTACACGGAAATGATCCAGGACGCGAAATTCATGGCCGAAATCGACAAGCTCACCAGCGACGATCCTCTTCCCCGCTTTTATTCGGACATCGCGGACTTTGCCGACCAGGACGCGGCCGATGAGCACGGGGGGAACAACCGGCCGGTGAGCGGCGTGACAAATTGACCTAGAAGACGGCGGATCGCAACATGCCCATGAAATCCTTAAAACTGCTGCTTTTGGCTGTAATCCTCCTGGTTCCGTCCCTTGCCGACGCAAAGGACATCCCGCCCGGAAGATGGTGGCGGCTGCCCTATTTTGCCGAACAGTTGAACATAACCGACTCTGAAAAAATGGAACTGGACAGGCTTTTCGATTTCAGCCGCAACAGGCTGATAGAACTGAAAAAGCAGCTCGAACAGGACAAACGCGACCTCACCGCCATGCTCGAACAAAAGGACCTGAACGAAAGCGTCGCCCTGGCGCAGATGAAAAAGCTGGAAAACACCCGAACGGTGCTCGCCGCCACCCGGTTCAGCTATTCACTGGAGGTGCGAAAACTCCTGGGCCACGACCGTTTCCAGCAGTTGAAAACCATCTACAGGAACTGGCACGGCATATCCTGAAGTGCCCGCTGCCTATCTCTCGGCACGCGCAAGCGCGTGCCGCCGAATCCGGGGGGAGGCGGAGAAAGGGGCCGTTGCCCAAAAGGATATCAAGGTCCATCGGCAGTGGAACGAACAAAGGCAGTGGAACGAACAAAGGCAGTGGAACGAACAAAGACAGTGGAACGAACAAAGACAGTGGAATGAACGAAAATCCCCCTCCCTGCGATGGGAGGGGTTAGGGGAGGGTGTCGTATTTTCGGGCACTGACGACCCCCTCCCCCTGCCCCTCAATGCTGTTGACTTTAGGGGCGACGCTCCAAAAACTCCCCTCCCTTGGCGGGAGGGGCAGGGGGAGGGGGTTGATATCGCTAAGTTTTTCACCCCCACCCTGCCTCCCCCATC
>LUZZ01000197.1 GCA_001603845.1 Syntrophobacterales bacterium Delta_01
AAACCCGCGCGCCTCCAGGACGGTCCCGTTCGTGAGCAAGGCCATAGGCCGCCCGCTGGCGAAGCTCGCCACCAAGGTCATGCTCGGACGGACGCTCGCCGAACTGGGGTTCGAGAAGGAAATCGAACCGGAACACATCTCGGTCAAAGAGGCCGTGTTCCCCTTTTCGCGGTTTCCCGACGTGGATACGTTGCTCGGACCGGAGATGAAATCCACGGGCGAAGTGATGGGAATCGGTTATAATTTCGGTATCGCGTTCGCCAAGGCGCAGGCCGCGGCCGGCTACGAGCTTCCGAAGGGCGGCACGGTGTTCGTAAGCGTCCACGACGGGGACAAGGCGAAAGTGCTGCCGGTTGCGCGCAAGCTCCGGGAACTGGGGTTCGACCTGATCGCGACGGCCGGCACCGCCAGGCATCTTCGCGAAAACGGCATCGAAGCCGACCAGGTATATAAACTCCGTGAAGGCCGTCCCCATGTGGTGGACAAGATAAAGAGCGGAGAGATACAATTAGTGGTCAATACCACGCTGGGCAAGAAAACCACCTCCGATTCGTACGACATCAGGCGCACGACCCTGATGTACAACATCCCGTACGCCACGACCATAGCCGGGGCGATGGCCATCGCCGAAGCGGTGGGCGCTCTGCAGAAAGGCGACTGGGATGTGAAGACGCTTCAGGAGTATCATCGGGGGAGATAATTCAGGCGAACGGGTGCCCCATGGAGACAATGCACCGGTTCGCCGCTGATGGAGCGGGCTCATGCCTGACTGCGGCAATTTGAAAATTCCCGGACCTTCCACCGGATCGATATTCGTTCCCTCCCGGCGGGAGGAATGCGGCATATTCGGCATTTACGGCCATGAAGACGCGGCGAAACTGGCCTATTTCGGCCTCTATGCCCTCCAGCACCGGGGGCAGGAAAGCGCGGGCATCGCCGTTGCCGACGGCTGCCGGATCGTCGATTACAAGCACATGGGGCTCGTCAACGACGTTTTCAACGAAGAAAGGCTGAAAACCCTTCGCGGCTACATCTCCGTGGGCCATGTCCGCTACTCGACCACCGGGGCGTCCCTGGTGGCCAACGCCCAGCCCTTCGTCGTTTTTCACGGCAACAACCACTACGCCATCGCCCACAACGGAAACCTGGTGAACGCGGTGGCGCTGCGCCAGGACCTGGAACGGCAGGGCGCCATATTCCGTTCCACGATGGATACCGAAATATTCATGCATCTCCTGGCCCGAAACCTCATTTACGGCCTGGAAGAAGCCCTGATTTCAGCCCTCACGCAGGTCCAGGGCGCCTATTCGCTCACCATGTGCACCAAGGACGCCCTCATCGGGGTGCGCGACCCCAACGGCTTCCGCCCGCTGTGCCTGGGCGAGCTGAACGACAGCTATGTTCTGGCCTCCGAGACGTGCGCGCTCGATCTCATCGAGGCCACCTACATCCGCGACCTGGAACCGGGCGAGGTGCTGATCATCGACGACAACGGCATGCGTTCCCTGTTCCCCTTCCCCAAGCGGCGGCCGTCGTACTGCATCTTCGAATTCATCTACTTCGCCAGGCCGGACAGCAATATTTTCGGCCAGAACGTCTACATGTGCCGCAAAAAACTGGGCGGGCTGCTGGCGCAGGAAAATTCCTCGATCAAGGCCGACCTGCTGATGCCCTTCCCGGACTCCGGCAACTACGCCGCCCTGGGATTTGCGGAACTGTCGCACGTCCCGCTGGAAATCGGCATTATCCGGAACCACTACGTGGGGCGCACCTTCATCCAACCCAGCCAGGCCATGCGCGATTTTTCGGTGCGCGTCAAACTTAATCCCGTGCGGGAGCTTCTCCGGGACAAGAGTGTTATATTGGTGGAGGATTCGATCATACGGGGGACCACCACCAGGACCAGGATCAAGTCGCTCCGGCAGGCCGGGGCCAAGGAAGTCCACATGATGGTGAGCTGTCCGCCGCACCGGTTCCCGTGCCCCTACGGGATCGACTTTTCGACCAAGGGCGAGCTGATCGCCGCCTCGCATTCCGTGGAACAGATACGGGATTTTATCGGCCTCGATTCGCTCAATTACCTGAGCCTGGACGGGCTGCTCGAAGGGGCCGGCGCAACGCGCGACAACCACCCCTTCTGCCTGGCCTGCTTCGACGGCAAGTACCCGGTACAGTTCAAGGAGGAAGTGCGCAAGAACTGCTTCGAGGGCAGGAACCGCAAATCCGCGTAATTAAGGTTCGAGTCCCCTCAGAGGAAGGATCGGTGTGAATCGATGACATTTCGGCCCGGTTGCTCCTTATCCAGGTTCCCCGCAAGCGGCCCTCGACGCTCGGCATCCGATGTATAGCCAGCTCATCTACTTCATCGTCGTATTGCTGCTGTTCAGCTTTCAGCCTCAGCACAAGCCTCCGGCCGACGCCTATTCCCACATCTTTTTCATCCTTGTCCTGTTCCTGCTGTTCGCGGCCTACTGCCGGACGGCCTTCCAGCGGCTCTACAGGATCGCCTCCCGCGGGGTTTTCATCTCCTCTATCAGCCAGCGCTACCACCGCACCATGACCCGCCTCAACGTGCTGGCCATCGCCTGGCTCTTTTTTTACATCTACGTGTTCGACCTCAACGTCATTTTGAGCGCCATACCGGGGTTCGACAAGTTTTCGACGATCTCGGGGCTGATCGGCATCGCGCTCTACCTGGCGCACCTCAGTGTGATGTGGTTTTACGCCCATCGCTGTTACCAGGCCATCCACGGTTCCCGGATCGGCCGGCTGGACTTCATCCGCGGGCAGATTTCGTTTTCGGCGGTCATCCTAGCCCCCTGGTTCCTCATCTCGGCCGCGCTGGACCTGTTCCAGTTTGTCCGGATGCCCTCGTTTTTCGAGTCCGAACTCGGACAGTACGTCGTGGTGTGCGGAGCGCTCGTGGCGTTCGTCTTTCTCGGCCCCTGGCTGATGGTCCGGCTGTGGCGCTGCGAACCTCTCCCGGAAGGATACGTCAGGGAGGAGCTGGAAAAATTCTGCGAACGCTACCGCTTCCGGGTGGGCGGCTTTCTGCTCTGGCCCCTTTTCGGCGGGGAGATGCTTACCGCCGGCGTGGTGGGCATCCTGCCCGGAATGCGCTACATACTGATCACTCCGGGGCTCCTGTCACTCCTGGACGTGCCGGAGCTGGAAGCGGTCGTGGCGCACGAGATGGGACACGTCCGCAAAAAGCACCTGCTTTTTTTCCTGGGGCTGTTCATCCTGTTCAGCATGGCGATCTACTACCTGAGCGACATCGCCGCCCTGATCGCCCTGTCCAACCGCACGATCCTCAACTGGTCGATGGCCCACGACTCGGTCGCCTACCTGGTTTCCTTTATCCCGCTGCTGCTGCTGGTTATCGTCTTTTTCCGCTATATTTTCGGGTTCTTCCTGCGAAACAGCGAGCGGCAGGCGGACCTGTTCGCCCTCCAGCTCCTGGGAGACCCGCTGCCCCTGGTTTCCTCGTTTGAAAAGATCGCGCTGCACAGCGGCCGGATCGACGACCTGCCCAACTGGCACCATTACAGCATCCGGGAAAGGATTGATTTCATCATGGCGGCTTCGGAGGACAGCAGCCTGATCCGCCGGCACAACCGGAAGCTTTACGGGGCCGCCATCGCCTACGTCGCCGTTTTTTGCGCCCTTTTCCTGGGCATGGAGGGCGCGTCCAGGACGGGGATCGCCAGGGACCTGCGCGCGGAAAACGGCCTGGCGCTGCTGGAACATGCGCTCGTCCAAAGACCCGACGACGTGAAGCTCCAGGGGCTCTACGGCGGGCTTCTTTTTGAAAAGGGCCGCTACTCGGAAGCCGAATCGGTGCTCAGCGCCGCGCTGGCCATGGACCCCCAAAACGGCACCATCCTGAACAACCTCGCCTGGCTCTACGCCACCTCCCCCAAACCGTACCGCAACCCGTCGAGGGCCCTGGACCTGGCCCTCAAGGCGGTCGCCGTCAGCCCGGAACCCAACGTCCTGGACACCCTGGCGGAAGC
>LUZZ01000198.1 GCA_001603845.1 Syntrophobacterales bacterium Delta_01
AAAAAACCTTCCAGGGATAGAAAAATCCTTTGCATACGATAACTTAGGCAATCCGCTCGGAACGTTTGTACTCTTTGTTAATTACGACCTGGACGCCCCTGACAAGGTCCTAAACTATACGCTCATCCTCGGCCTTCCCGCAGAGCCCGACCTTGAAGGCGCGAAGAAGGTTTTACAGCCAAATTTTTGATCCCTATTCAGAGTATCCCGTGACCCAGATCAGCGAACTCAAAAAAAACATCGACCCGGACCTCACGGGCGCTCAAATGCACCGGTTGATGGAAAAGCTGTATCCCATCTGCCGGAGCATCACCGGAGACGGCGTCCGCAAGACATTGGACATCGTGGGGGAGCGCATCCCGCTTTCCATAAGCGAAGTTCCCACCGGGACCCGTGTGTTCGACTGGACGGTGCCCAGGGAGTGGAACATCCGGGACGCCTATATCAAGGCGCCGTCGGGCGAGCGGGTGGTGGACTTCAAGGCGAACAACCTGCACGTGATGAGCTACAGCGTGCCGGTGCACGCAAAGATGCCCCTGTCAAAACTAAAAGACCATCTTTTCACCCTGCCGGACCGCCCCGGCTGGGTCCCGTACCGGACCTCCTATTATGCCGAAAACTGGGGTTTTTGCCTCAGCCACGAACAGTTAACGCAGCTCCCGGAAGCGGTCTACGAGGTGTGCGTGGATTCCAGCCTGGAGGAGGGCAACCTGACTTACGGGGAGTGTTTCCTGCGGGGCGAACGTCCCGACGAGGTGCTGATCTCCTGCCACGTCTGCCATCCTTCCCTTTGCAACGACAATCTTTCGGGGATCGCCCTGGCCGCATTCCTTGCCGGACTGCTCCGCCCGCTTTCCCTGCGCTATTCTTACCGGTTTCTGTTTATCCCCGGCACCATCGGCTCCATCACCTGGCTCGCCCTGCACGAGGACCGGACCCGGCGCATCAAGCACGGCCTGGTGGTGACCGGAGTCGGAGACCCGGGCGGTTTTACCTACAAGAAAAGCCGCAGGGACTGCGCGGAAATCG
Organism: Syntrophobacterales bacterium Delta_01; assembly: GCA_001603845.1. Classification (GTDB taxonomy): domain Bacteria; phylum Desulfobacterota; class Syntrophobacteria; order Syntrophobacterales; family Syntrophobacteraceae; genus SbD1. Next base: position 1,030 of record LUZZ01000198.1, read on the forward strand.
ACAGGATCGTCGAACATGTCCTGAAGCATTCCGGGGCCGCCTACGAGATCGCCGATTTTTCGCCCTACGGCTACGACGAAAGGCAGTACTGCTCGCCGGGTTTCGACCTCCCGGTGGGATGCCTGCAAAGAACGCCCCACGGAAAGTATCCGCAGTATCACACCTCGGCCGACAACCTGGAATTTGTAAAACCCGCCGCCCTGGCCGAATCGCTTCTGCTCTACCTGGGCGTTGTGGACGTCGTGGAAAACAACGGCCTCTACGTCAACACCAACCCGATGTGCGAGCCGCAGCTCGGCAGGCGGGGCCTCTATACGGCCATCGGAGGCAGGAGCGATTCGTTTGACAGGCAGATGGCGATGTTGTGGGTGCTCAATTTATCCGACGGGAGCAACACGCTTCTGGATATCGCCTGCAGGTCGCAGCTCCGCTTCGACCTGGTGCGGGAGGTGGCCGATGCGCTGCTGCAGCACGGGCTTTTGCGCGGGGAGCCTTCCGGGCGGGGGAGCGGCGCGTGAGCAATTTTACGGATGACGTGCTGGGTTTTTGTTACGGACACCTGCGATATATCGCCAAGCGCATGCTTTTGCGCCCCATAGGCAAGCCCGTCGAACGCCAGGACTGGGCCATCGGCATTTACACGGGGGAGGAACCGTGGCGGATCCTGCCTCTGGACGGGGTAAAAAACCCGGTGCTCACCCGCAGGCACATCCGGGACTTCAAGGCGGTTTTTGTGGCCGACCCGTTCATGATCCAGGTCGGCGGCGTCTGGCACATGTTTTTCGAGGTACTGAAAAAGAAAGGCTGGAAGGGCGAAATCGCACTGGCGACCAGCTCCGACGGGCGATCCTGGAAATACCGGGGAGTCGTGCTTGCCGAACCCGTTCATCTTTCTTACCCTTACGTCTTTGAATCGAAGGGCGAGCGGTACATGATCCCGGAAAGCTGGGAAGCGGGCGGCGTGTACCTGTACCGGGCGGAGGAGTTTCCCTCGAAGTGGACCCGTGCCGCCGCGCTGCTGGAATCCGTCCGGCTGGTGGACACTTCGGTTTTCGAATCCGGCGGGAGATGGTGGATGTTCGCGTGCTCCCGGTCCGGAGAGGACTGGGACACGCTCCGGCTCTATTCCGCCCCCGAGCTTACCGGCCCCTGGGTCGAACATCCGCAAAGCCCGGTGATCAGCGAAGACATGCATACCGCGCGGCCGGCCGGCCGCGTCCAGGTAAACGGCGACAAAATCATTCGGTTCGCCCAGGACTGCTCGCCCAAGTACGGCCTGAGCGTTTCCGCCTTCGAGGTGGTGGAACTCACGCCCGAACGCTACGTCGAGCGCCCCCTGGTGTCCAACCCGATCCTCGGCGGAAGCGGCTCCGGGTGGAACCGCCACGGCATGCACCATATCGATGCCCATAGGCTCGCCGACGGCCGCTGGATCGCCTGCGTGGACGGCTGGCGAAGCCTGGGAATGAGACGGTAAGGAGTACGGCGATTGGGACCGTTATCGGATAAAGTGGCGGTGGTGACCGGGGCGGGCAGCGGGATCGGAAAAGCCGTGGCCCTGGAACTCGCCCGGTGCGGCGCGGTGCTGTGCATCGCCGGCCGCCGGCTCGAAGCGCTGGAACGGGTGGCCGGAGCCGCCCCCGGCGGGCGGGACCGCGTCCAATGCCGCCGCGTGGACCTTGCCCTGGACGATGAGGTCGAAGCGTTTGCGGCGAGCGTGCGGCGGGATTTCGGCCGTGTGGATATCCTTGTTCACAGCGCGGGCGCCATCGCCCTGGGAAAGCTGGAATCGGCAAGCGTGGATCAATTCGACACCCAGTTCCGGATAAACGTGAGGGCGCCGTACAAGCTCACCCAGGTCCTGCTTCCCATGCTCAAAAGCGCCTGCGGCCAGATAGTTTTCGTCAATTCCAGCGCGGGGGTGACCGCCCGCGCCAATGTCGGCCAGTACGCGGCCACCAAGCACGCCCTCAAGGCGGTGAGCGACAGCCTGCGCGAAGAAGTGAACGAATACGGCATCCGCGTCGTGAGCGTTTATCCCGGCCGGACCGCCACGCCGATGCAGGCCGGGATCTATGCTTCCGAGGGCAAGGACTACGAGCCCGGCTCGCTTCTCCAGGCCGAGGACGTGGCGGCGCAGGTGGTGCAGGCCTTGAGCCTTCCGCGCACCGCCGAGGTCACCGACATCCACATCCGGCCGATGGTCAAGCCGGCCGGCGCGAAGTGAACGGCGGAGGACGTTTTCCCGGGTGTCCATGACAGCGAAGGTCCGGACGGATATCGTGGGGTTGATCCCGGCCGCGGGGAAAGCCGAGCGGATCGCGCCGCTTCCCTGCAGCAAGGAACTCTACCCCGTCGCCTTTCGGAAAGTGGACGAGCAGGGCGGCATGCGCTGCAAAGTGGTGTGCCATTTCCTGCTGGAGAGCATGAGGGCCGCCGGGGTTTCCAGGGCGCTGATCGTGCTGCGCGAAGGCAAATGGGACATCCCCGCGTACTTCGGAAACGGGAAAATGGTGGACATGAACCTGGCATACCTTATGATGGATCTTCCCTACGGGGTCCCCTACACGCTGGACGAAGCGTATCCTTTCGTCGGCGATTCGCGGGTGGTGCTGGGTTTTCCGGACATTTTGTTCGAACCCCAAGATGCTTTCGCGAGGCTGATCGACCGCCAGGATGAAACGGGGGCCGACGTGGTGCTGGGCCTTTTCCCCACCTCGGAAGCTTCCACGATGGACATGGTGGACCTGGGGCCGGACGGTGCGGTCCGGGGCCTTCATATCAAGTCCGGCAGGACCGATCTCCGCTACACCTGGATCATAGGGGCGTGGGGCCCGCGTTTCACGCAGTTCATGCACCAATACCTGGCAGTTCATGCCAAAGACGCCGACCGGCGCGGGCGGGAGCTTTTCGTGGGAGACGTCGTCCGCGAAGCCCTTTCCACGGATATGCGAATCGAAACCGTGGTATTCGAAGAAGGCCGCTGCCTGGATATCGGCACTCCGGAAAACATGGTAAAAGCCGTCCGTCGGGAAGCCGCGGGTCGAAACTTCTCCGGGTGATTTCCACGGGCGATTCTCACAGGCTTTTAATTTCAGACGGGGACACATGACAGCGATATCCGAAACCGTGCCGCCGGATTTGAGCGGCGGTCCGAACTATGAAAGGGTGACGGTCATCCAGCCGAAGTCGCCCTGGCATGTCATCGATTTCAAGGAACTCAGGGAATACAGCGACCTGTTCTATTTCCTGGTCTGGCGGGACGTGAAGGTCCTGTATGCGCAGACCATCCTGGGTTTTTCCTGGGCCCTGCTCCAGCCGCTCATCCAGATCCTCATCTTTTCGGTGATTTTCGGATCGGTGGCCAAGGTGGCCACCGACGGAATCCCGTATATTCTCTATACGACGGTGGCCGTCATCCCCTGGACGTACATGTCGGTGGCGATGGGGCAATCCTGCGAGAGTCTCATCCTGGGGCAGAGCATGCTGGGGAAGGTTTACTTTCCGCGGTTCATGTTCCCGTTGACGCCCGTGCTGGCCCGGTTGATCGATTTCGTGATCTCCATCCTCATCCTGGTGGCGGTCCTCATCTATTACCGGGTTGCTCCGACCTGGAACCTGCTCTTTTTCCCGCTCCTGTCGGTTTTAATGATCAGCGTGACGGCGGGCCTGGGGATGTGGACCTCCGCGATGGCGATCCGGTTCAGGGACGTGAAGCACGCCATGCCGTTCCTGCTTCGAATGCTTATCTATACCGCACCGATTGTGTATTCGGCGTCCGCGATTCCCGAAAAATATCGCATCCTGTACTGCCTGAATCCGATTGTGGGCGTCATCGAAGGTTTCCGTGCCTGTCTTCTGGGGACCCCCATGCCGTGGCTTTCCGTCGAAATCGGAATGGGCACCACTCTCCTCCTGCTGGTGAGCGGGGCCCTGTACTTCAAGAGCATGGAACGTGTTTTCGTGGACGTCATCTAAGCGCCAATCCGTATCGAGGCTGTGGAATGAATTCGAAAGACCTGGCGATAAAAGTAGAAAAACTGAGCAAGCGCTACCGCATCGGGATGAAGGAACAGATCCACGACAGCCTTTTCAGCGCCTTCGTGGATTTCGTGAAAAGTCCCGTGACGAATTACCGCAAATACCGTTCCCTCTACAAGTTCGACGATTCCGGGCCGGACAGCGATCCGGCCGGGCAGAAGGGGGCCGGGGACATCATCTGGGCCTTGAGAAACGTGTCCTTCGAAGTGGCAAAGGGCGAGGTGATCGGGATCATCGGCCATAACGGCGCCGGAAAATCGACGATCCTCAAGATACTTTCGAGAATCACCAGCCCGACCTTGGGGCGCGCCGAAATCCGCGGCCGGATCTCCAGCCTGCTGGAAGTGGGCACCGGGTTTCACCAGGAGCTGACGGGCAGGGAAAACGTCTATCTCAATGGGACGATCCTGGGGATGAAGAAGAGGGAACTCGATGCCAGGTTCGACCGGATCGTCGAATTCTCGGGCATCGGGCAATACATCGATACGCCGGTCAAGCGGTATTCCAGCGGCATGCTGGTGCGCCTCGCGTTTTCCGTGGCGGCCCACCTGGAGCCGGAAATCCTGATCGTGGACGAGGTCCTGGCGGTCGGGGACGCGGCGTTCCAGAAAAAATGCCTCAACAAGATGCAGGACGTGGGCAGCGAGGGGCGGACGGTCCTGTTCGTGTCCCATAACATGCAGGCCGTGACCCGACTGTGCAACCGGGCCATTTTGCTGGATGCGGGCCGCATCGTGGCCGACGGACCGTCGGCGGAAATCGTGAAGGCTTACCTGAACTCGGAAACCGGGACGCTGGCCGAAAAGATATGGCAGGATCCGGCGACGGCGCCGAGGGGCGAGGTGGGGCGCCTGAAGGCCGTTCGCATCCTGGATGCGAACAACCGCGTCAGCGAGACGGTCGATATCCACAGGCCGGTGGCCATCGACATGGAATTCGAAGTGCTCCGGCCCGGTTCCTTCCTCATGCCCTACCATCATCTCTACAATGAAGAAGGGATCATGCTTTTTTCAGCCCACGACACCGATCCGTCGTGGCAGCAGCGCCCCCGTCCGGCGGGCCATTATCGGAGCACGGCCTGGATACCCGGAAACCTGCTTTCGGAAGGGACGGTTTACGTGAACTCGGGGTTGCTCGACCTGGATGCGAATGTCCCCCAGTTCTACGAGCGGACGGTGGTGGCGTTCCAGGTGGTGGAAAAGACCGAAGGTGCTTCGGCTCGCGGAGGTTTCGCGGGCAATATGGGAGGAATTGTGCGCCCCCTTCTCGACTGGACGACGGAGTTCAGCTCGAATGGTTCCGGGCGGTCAAAAACAAAAACGGGCAACCTGCAAATCAAACATCAAGACGGCCGCATTCGCCCGGACGCCTAGGGCGCCCGGAGCGATCCATTAACGTCAAGTTGCGTCCAAAAAGGAGAGTTGGTCAGACCCCGCCAGCGCAGCGGGTGTATCAGCCCTTCTATACCTCGGGGTGAACGAATCACCTCGCTCGCAACTCGGCAATGTCGCCATTTGGCATTCTGGCCATTGCGCGAACCGAGACTTTACGACAAAGGGAAATATCGGCTCATCCATGCACGACGGATCCGCCGTACAGCCCAGCAACCGTAAGGAGGTCGAGGGTATGTTGGTCGGCGTCATGAAGGGTACGTTCAAGTCGGTGGTCAGAAAAACATCCGCCGCTCTGCTGATCGAGCGATCCCGGGAGAAGCTGTACTTCAGGCTCAGAAGCAACCGGGTGTCGGTCAACGGGGCTCATAATTCCATTGCCCACTCCGGGGCCCATGTTTCCAATATATCGATAACCATAAACGGGGATGACAACGAAATCGTTTTCTTGCCAAGGTCCCGAATAAAGAACCTGAAGATCAGGATAGACGGCTCCAACCACAAGGTGCATATCGGGAAAGGCTGTACGATCAATGATGGAGAATTTATCCTCAGCCAGGACGACGGCTCCATCTGCATCGGGGACAGCACCTTTATCAATAGCGCAAATCTTTACAGTTCCGAATCCGCTCCCATAGAAATCGGTTCCAAGTGCGGCATCGCCTGGGATATCGAAATATATACCGGAGACTTTCATCCCATTTATGACAGGAAAACGAATGAGCGCATCAATGGTGCCAGGGGAGTGAGTATTGCGGACGATGTTTTTATCGGCGCCCATGTGCTGATACTCAAAGGAGTGACGATAGGCCCCGACACCGTGGTCGGGGCGGGATCGACCGTTGCCTCGAACGTCCCCGCAAACTGCATCGTCGCCGGGACCCCGGCCAGGGTGGTCAGGAAAGACATTTACTGGGGATGGGACTTGCCGGAAACGAATAATCATAAGAAGCCGCGTTAGGGTTACCATCGAAGAAATACTTTGAGCGCGCACGACGAAACACGACAGATCGGATCGCATCCCGAATTGCCTTTCTGTTCGATGGGGGGTGTGGCAGCCGGGCATATGCTGCTTGACCGGGTGGCGGGCAAGTTCAAGTCGGTCGGTCCCAACAGCGTCATCGGAGCCTGTTCGGTCGTGGCTTCCGAGGTGCCGCCCAACTCGGTTGTCGCCGGAAACCCGGCCAGGGTCATCCGGAGCGGCGTCTACTGGGAAAAGGATCTGCCCTGAGCGGAAAGAGGCGGCGGCATCGCCTGCCGGCGCTTGTATTCCTGATTGTTTGGAGTCTTTCGAGGGATTTTGTTGATGAAGGTAATGATAGCGGTTCACGGGCTTCCGCCCAGGCAGGTCGGCGGAGGCGAATGGGTGGCCTACAACACGGCGTTGGGGCTGCAGAAACGCGGGCACGACGTCCGGGTGCTGGCGGTGGACGAGGTCGAACATCCGGGTTGCGGGCTGGACATAAAACGCGGGTGCGAGAACTCGCTGGACGTGACCCGGATCTCGTTCAATCTCGAACGGGTGAGTACGTCCGAATATGACAACGGACTGATCGGAGATTACCTGCGGGACCGGATGCTGGAGGAACGGCCCGATATCTTCCACCTCATCAGCGGCTTTCGAATGACCGGAAGAGCCGTGTGTGTCGCCAGGGAACTGGGGATTCCGGTGATCGTCACCCTCACCGAATTCTACTGGGTTTGTCCCCGCGCTTCGCTGATACGGAGCACGGGCGAGCCGTGCGACAGGACGGGCCGCCCCCTCGAATGCCTGTATTGCTTTCTGGTCGAACGGCAGCGGCGCTACCGGCTGCCCGAACAGGCAACCGGGGGGCTTTCCGGCAATTTGCTGGTCCTGGCCTGGGAGCACACGCGGTTGCTGGAGCGGATGGGGCTGGAAGGCAAAGCAAAGTATTTCCGGGAATGGCTGGAGTTTCTGAAAAGCACTCTCGGGCAGGCCGACAAAGTCATTGCGCCGTCGCGATTCATCCTGAACGCGCACGTGCGGGCCGGAATCCCCCGTGAGTTGCTGGTATTCTGCCGGCAGGGGCTCAACATGGCAAAGTGGAACCCCGCCCCGCCCGCCGCAAACGGCAGCGGCCCGGTGCGCATCGGGTTTATCGGCAATGTTTTGCCCCATAAGGGGGTGGATGTCCTGGTGAGGGCATTCCGGAGGCTCGGCACCGATACTCGGAACGCCCGGCTGGATATTTTCGGAAACTTCGACAAAAACACCGACTACGGGCGCCTGCTGCTCGACCTGAAGGGCGAAGACGCGCGGATTTCCTTCCGGGGCCCCTACAATAACCTGGACATCCCCGGGGTCATGTCCGGAATCGACCTCCTGGTGGTGCCCTCCGTGTGTCACGAAAACAGCCCCAATGTCATGCTCGAAGCCTTCGCCAACGACACCCCGGTAGTCGCTTCCAACACGGGCGGCATGGCCGAACTGGTGGACCGGGATGTCAACGGCGACGTCTTTCCCATGGGCTCCGACGCCGGTCTGGCCAAAGTACTCAAACGGGTGGTCGAACGGCCCGAAATCCTCGATCACTGGCGGCGGGGCATTCCCAGGGTGAAATCGCTCGAAGAGGAAATCGAGGAACTGGAAACCATTTACCTTTCGGTGATCTCGGACCGAAACGCCGCCGCCGCACAGGGCGGCCTCCGGGAGTTGACGCCGGCCGGACTGCGCCGGCAGGGTTCATCGGCGCAAACGGCAGGGGTGGTTTAGATGGAAGTTCTCCAGGTATCCGAAACCGATTACGGCCGCGGCGGCGGTACGATCGTAATGGAGCGCCTCCAGAAGGGCCTCATCCGGTCCGGCGTGGGTTGCCGGATCCTTTGCGGAAGCAAGCTCCTGGATTCTCCGCTCAGCGTGCAGATACCCCGGCGCCGGGTGCCCGAGGGGATCCTCCGAAGGCTTCTTTCCGTATCCGGACTGGACCACATCCACTACGTCCGATCGTTTGGCATCAGCAAAATGCCCGCCTTCCGCGAGGCGGACGTCCTCCATATTCACGGCATTCACGGCGGATTTTTTTCGTACCTGGCCCTGCCGGCCCTCACCCGGCAAAAGCCGGGGGTGTTCACTCTCCACGACATGTGGGCCTTCACCGGCCACTGCACCTACAGCAGCGACTGCCGGCGGTGGGAGAGCGGGTGCGGGAGCTGTCCGTATCCCGATGCGTGGCCGCCCGTCAAGCAGGACATCACCGGCTGGGAATGGAAGCTGAAAAAATGGGCCTTCAACCGCTCGAACCTCACCATCGTCGTCCCGTCCTTGTGGATGATGGAACAGGCCAAGCGCAGCCTGCTCGGAAACCTTCCCATCCGCTACATTCCCAACGGGATAGACACCCGGGAATACCATCCCTTTGACCGGGAGCAGTGCCGCCGGATGCTCGGGATCGAGCCCGGCAGGAAGGTCATCATGTTCACGGCGATGCGGCTCGATCTTTCGGATTATTCGGGATACCGCAAGGGCGGGGACCTGCTCGTGAAGGCGCTGAACCTCCTGCCCAAATCCCTCAAGTCCGAAACGGTCCTGCTGCTTCTGGGCAGCATGGGCGCCTCGCTCGCACAGGCTTCGGGCATCGAGGCGAATTACCTGGGCTACATCGAAAGCGACCGGTTGAAGGCGATCGCCTACTCGGCGGCGGACCTTTTCATTCAGCCCACCAGGGAGGACAACGCTCCCCTGACGCTCCTGGAGGCCATGGCCTGCGGGACCCCGATGGTGTCCTTCAGGGTGGGGGGCGTGCCGGAACTGGCCCGCCCGGACGTCACGGGCTACCTGGCCGAACCGGAAGATTTCGAAGGTCTGAGCCGCGGCATGGCACGGCTTTTGGAAGATAACGACCTGCGTGCTCAAATGAGCCGGAACTGCCGCGAGATCGCGCTGAAAGAATTCGATCTTCAGTTGCACGTAGACCGGCACATCGAACTGTACCGGCAGTTGTCGGGGAATTGAAAGGTAATCACAGGCACGGCCATGACGACCTCGCAACTGGGCAGTCTATGCTCCCGGTGCATTGAAATCGCCAGGGAGCGCGGAATCCGCGGGATTCTTTCCGGCGCCGGGAGGATGTGGGTGAGGCTGTGCATGAAGATCTCCGGGCCGCCGCCCCTGAGGTGGATCGCGCTTCGGCTGGCCGAGCTGTTCACTCCCCCCTTCTACGGGCGCATCCAGCTCGCCGAATTGAGCCCCCGTGGCTACGTGTCGCCCAGGGCGGTTATCCATCATTCGAAGCTTCGTCTGGGGGCAAACGTGTTTATCGACGACGGCAACGTCATCTACGAAGACGCCGAAGGCGGACCGGTCGAACTCGGCGACGGCGTGCACCTCCACCGCGGCACCATCATCCAGACCGGCCGGGGCGGGAGCGTGGTCGTCGGCGCCCGGACTCATATCCAGCCCCGCTGTCAAATTTCCGCCTACGTTTCCCGCGTGCGGATCGGAAGCGGAGTGGAAATCGCGCCCTTCTGCGCCTTTTACCCGTATAACCACGGCACGCTGCCGGATATCCCGATTCCCGACCAGCCCCTGGATTCAAAGGGCGAAATCGTCGTGGAGGACGGGGCGTGGCTGGGCGTCCGCGTCACGGTGCTGGACGGGGTGAGGATCGGCAAGGGAGCGGTGGTGGCCGCCGGAGCGGTGGTGACCAAAGACGTCCCGGACGGCGCGGTGGCCGCGGGAGTTCCCGCCCGCGTGATCGGAATGCGGTCCGGCCCGGCCCCGGACGCCGCAAAGTCTTCGGCAAAGTTCAAGGGATAGCATGCATACGACCGATGAGCCTTTCGTCAGCATCGTGACGCCGGTCTACAACGGTGAAAAATTCCTCCGGGAATGCATCGAAAGCGTTTTGGCGCAGTCGCACCGGAACTGGGAATATATCGTCCTCAATAACGGCAGCACCGACCGGACCCTCGAAATCGCGGAGGAATACGCGCAAAAAGATCCGCGCATCCAGGTCCACTCCAACGCGGACGTTCTTCCCATCATGCAGAACTGGAACAAATCGCTCGGCCTGATGTCCCCGGAAAGCAAATACTGCAAGGTGGTCCACGCCGACGACTGGCTGTTTCCCCGGTGCGTGGAACTCATGGCGGCGGTGGCCGAAAAGCATCCCACCGTCGGCCTGGTGGGCTCCTACGGCCTGGAGGGCGAGAGGTTGGTGGGCGACGGGCTGCCCTATCCCAGCGAGTTCGTGCCCGGGCGGGAACTCGCCCGCATGGCGCTGCAGGGGAGGGTGTTCCCGTTTCTTCGGCCGACGTCGCTTCTGATCCGTTCGGATCTCATCCGGAAAAAAGAAAAATTCTATAACGAACCGAACCACCACGCCGACCATGAAGCCTGCTACGAGATCCTCCGGGAAAACGACTACGGATTCGTGCACCAGGTGTTGACGTATCTCAGGACCCACGAACAGTCCATGACCGCTTCCGTCGCCCTGCCCCTCAACTCCATCGTGGCCAACAACCTGGAACTCCTGCTGAACTACGGTCCGCTGTTCATGGACAAAAAGGAATACGGAAAGCGGCTGAAGGAGCTGTCCGCCGAGTACTACCGGTTCCTGGCCTACGGTCTTTTCTGCCTCAGGGAGAAGAAATTCTGGGAATACCACCGGGCCAGGCTGGACAATATGGGGCGTGGGTTCAGCGTCGCCGCGCTGCTGTGGACGTCGCTGGTCGAACTGGTCTGCAACCCCACGAAAAATATGGCGAGAATCCTTTTGGCAATCTCGAAAAGGCTGAAAACTTCCTGTTCCGACTGCATGGGCCGCCTGTGGAAGTCGGCAGGTTCGGAGGCGGCGAGATGAAGCTTCAGGACGATCCCCCGGTCAACCTCGTTTGTATGCGTATCAGCAGCCACGCGGGCGCTTCCGGGTATGACCGCCTGGCCGACTACCTGGACGCCAACGTCATCAGCGCGCTGGAAAACAAGGTCTACCTTCGGCGCGTCGCCAACAGGGCGTTCCGCTTCGTGGCGAAGCGCTCCGGTTCCATGTGGTACGACGGAATCCAGTTCGTTACCGAGCTGGAGGCTGCCTGGCAGTGGAGAAAGTCCGGCCGGCAGATATTTCATTTCCTCTACGGCGAGAACTCGTACCGCTATCTGTGGGACCTGAAGGCCAACGGCATTTCGAACCACATTGTGTGCACGTTCCATACGCCGGCCGATACGTTTCAGAAGGAAGTGTCCGACCATTCGCACCTTGCCCACATAAACGCCGCCATCGTGGTGTCCACCGTGCAGCTTGATTTTTACTCCCGGCTCCTGGGCCGCGACCGCGTGTTTTATGTTCCGCACGGAATCGACGTGGACTATTTCACCCCGGGCCCGCCGGATCGGTCACGCTCGGACGACGGGTTCCAGTGCATATTCGTGGGCAAGATGCTGCGGGATTTCAAGACCCTGGCCGAGGCCGCCCTGCTTCTTAAAAAATGGGCGAGCGACATTCGCATCGTGGTGGTGACGAATGAAAGACGTTGGGGATATTTCACAGGAATGGAAAACGTCAGGCTGTTTTCAGGCGTTCCCGATCGGGAGCTGTTGGATCTTTACCGGCAGTCCGATTTACTGCTCCTGCCGCTTTGCGACGCGACCGCCAACAACAGCCTGCTGGAAGGCATGGCGTGCGGGCTTCCGGTGGTGACCACCGACCTGCAGGGCACGCGCGATTACGTGGATGACGACTGCGGGCTGTTGACTCCTCGGGGAGACGCCCGGACCCTTGTGGAAACCGTTTTACGGTTGAAAGAAGACGAGGCGCTCCGTGTGAGAATGGGACGAATGAGCCGGATACGCGCCATCGATTTCCGATGGCAAAACGTTGCCGCCATGGTGCGCGGGGTCTACGGAAAGATCCTGGGCGCCGGGAAGCCGGTTTTTTCCGATAATGGGAATACGGCCCCCTGAGGGCGGGAGCTGAGGCTGGGGCCGCGAGGCCGTGCGAAATCATGAATATCCTGTATCTTTGCGATGAATATCCGCCCGGAAAGCATGGCGGCATCGGCACCGTGGTGCAGCTCCTCGCCCGCCAGATGGTGAAGCGCGGCCACAAGGTGATCGTGGCCGGGTTCTACGATCTGGGCTACGGGGGTGAAGACCGGTTCGAGGACCGGGGGGTCGTGGTCTATCGTTTTCGAAGCCGGCTCGACGGTCCCTGGTGGCACAACCGGGATTTCCTGCCGGCGAGGGCCGTCCACCGGCTGCTGAATATCGTCGGTCTGCGGGAGTGGGAGATCGCCCGCAGCCTTCACCGGTATCACTCCTTTCTGGAATCGCTCATCCGCGAGCACGGAATAGAAATAGTAGAACGGCCCGACTACAATGATTATTTACGTAGCTGCCGCCGGCCGTTGGTGATGGCCCCGCTTTCGGTGCCTTCCATCATCAAGCTCCACGGCAGCATCTCCCATCTGCTGTCCGAGACCGGCCGGAGCGTGCCGCCGCAAATCTGGGAGTCCGAACGGGAGATGCTGCTGCAGGCCGACGCCATCGTGAGCGTGAGCGAGTACGTGGCGCGAAGGACGGCCGCCCGTTTCGGCTGCGACAAGCCGATGAAGGTCCTGTACAACGGCATTCACACCGTCGTGAATACCAACGGAGCGGCCAGGGAACCGGGGCTGGTGGTTTATACCGGCTCGCTTGCCGAGGGCAAGGGCGTCTACCAGTTGATGAAGGCGTGGAACCTGGTGAGCGGGAGGCTGGCTTCGGCAAAGCTCAAGGTGTTCGGCCGGGGCCGGGTGGACCTGGTGAAGGCCTTCCTGGAGCAGCGCGCGGCGGGAAGCGTCGAATTCATGGGGCACGTATCGCGCTCGGACCTGTTTCGAAACCTGGCCGAGGCCAGTGTGGCGGTTTTTCCGTCTTACGCGGAGTGTTTTTCCATGGCCCCCATGGAGGCCATGGCGTGTTCCACGCCGGTCATCTACACCAGCCGAACCTCGGGGCCGGAGCTTATCACCCACGGCACCGACGGGTTGCTGGTCGATCCGGACGACGTGGCCGGCCTGGCGGACCGGATCGTATGGGTACTGCAAAATCCCGAAAAAGGGTGCGAACTCGCCCGGCGAGGCCGGGAAAGGGTAACGAGCAGTTTCGACATCGACGTGATTGCCGGCAGGCACGAAGAATTTTACGCGACGCTGCTTCCGGCGCGAAAACGGTCCGGGTCGAATAACGGGCACCAGGTTTCCGTCACGGAGGCTTGATGAGACTACTATGAACAAATTAGCCTGTTCCTCTTTTTTGGCGCTGTTTTTCCTGGACTATCTCGCCTTCGGGCTGAAGGTGCTGCCCCGTGCCATCTCCTGGGCCCCCGAGATTCTCAGCCTGCTGATACTGGCGGTGCTGGCCCTCTACCTGGCCAAGGGATACAAGATAGCCCTCGACAAAAAATACCTGGTGCTGCTGTCGCTTTACCTGTTCCTGATCTTGGCGGGCATCGTCATCAACGGGCTGAGCTTCACGACGATTTTCGTCGGAGCCCGCGTCTACCTGAAGCACCTGCCTTATTTCCTGCTTCCCGCGGTGGCCTGCTTTACGGACAGCCAGCTTAAGAAGCAATTGAAGCTCCTGTTTTTCCTTTTGGTGTTGCAGTGCCCGATTTCCCTGTTTCAGCGGTTCATCCAGTTCCGAAAAGACCTGAGCGGGGACGCCATTTCCGGCACCCTCGGCCTGTCGGGAACGCTGTCGGCCGTAATGCTCTGCTCCATTGCCGTTCTGTTTGCGTTTTATCTGAAAAAGAAAATAAGTCTCCGCTTTTTCCTGATTGCCGCCTTGTGCTTGTTCCTTCCCACTACGATCAACGAAACGAAGGTCACCCTCCTGCTTTTGCCGATAGCCATCCTGGTGCCGGTGCTCTTCACCTATCAGGGGTCCAGGCTGAAAGCCTTTTTTGTGGCCTGCACGGCCGGGTGCCTGCTCGTGGGGGTTTTTGTCCCCATCTATGATTCCGTCGCCATTCCCGGACAGGGTATCATGGATATGTTTACCGCCAAGACCATGCTCAAGGACCATTACTTCTTGGGGAATAAATACGGGAAGATAGACCCGAAAAACCCGGACTACAGCGATAAGAGACTGAGCTACGAGGACTACCGCAGGGGCGACTCCATCAAGGAGGCCGTCGGAATGGTCACCAAGAGCCCGCTCCATTTCATCATCGGCCTGGGCATCGGGAACGTGAAGCGCTCGTTTGACAAATCCCTGAACGGCGAATACGCTACCCTCGGATACCGGCACGGGGCCTACGCCATCCTGTTCAGCAACCTCATCTGGGAAATAGGACTGGCCGGTTTGACCATTTTTATGCTGTTTTACTATTTCATATTCAGGGATGCGGTTTTCCTGGCGAAGTTCAACGATGTATTCGGAACGTTCGCTCTCGGCTGGGCCGCCGTCACGGCCATTCTGACGCTGCTTATATTCTATAGTAATTACATCCACTTCAACGTGATCAACATATTGTTCTGGTACTTTTCGGGCGTGGTGGCAAACCGGGCTTTCGGCGTCAGGGCTTTGGCCAGGCAGGCATTGCATCGTGCGGAACTGAGGGCCGCGTCCCGTGTTCCTCATACTTCCGTGCCGGCTTGAGCCGGGAAAATCGCAGAGCCCACTCGATGTCCGACCGAACGCCCAGCCGCTTTTCGCTACTGTACCTGTCTTCGGACAAGTACCCGCCCTTCCGGGTCGATATTTCCGTGCTGTTCGGGAAAAAACTCGCCTCCCGCGGATTTTCCATCGACTGGCTGCTGCAGTCCGAGTCCACGGCGGCCCGCCCGTATCGTGAGGAATGGGGCGGGGGCACGGCGTTTGTCGGCCCGACGGACAACGGGACCTCCATGGCCGGGAGGGCGAAAAAACATCTGCTGGACATCCTGAACGACTTGAGGATGTTCTCGCTGCTGAGGAAAAAACCGTACGACGCGCTGCTGGTAAGGGATAAATTCTTTGCGGCGCTGCTGGGCATCCTGGCGGCGAAGATCCATGGAAACATTTTCATCTACTGGCTCTCGTACCCTTTCCCCGAAGACTGGCTCCATCATTTTCGAGAAGGGACGGCCCGCTATGCCCTGATTTATTTTCTCCGGGGCCGGGTGTGCCAGTTCCTGCTGTACCGGATCGTCCTGCCCCTGGCCGGTACCGTTTTCGTCCAGTCGCGCCAGATGCTGGAAGACATCGCCGCCTACGGCGTCGCCCGCGAAAAGATGACTCCCGTTCCCATGGGCGTCAACCTGGAAGAGATACCGTTTTTCGGGTACGACTCGGAACGCGATACCGGCGGCAACGATGAGAAGGCGATCGTCTACCTGGGGACGCTGGTCAAGACCCGCAGGATGGATTTTCTGGTGAGGATGTTAGCAAGGGTATTGGAGGAAGAAAAAAGGGCCAAGCTGTACCTGGTTGGCGGAGGCGAGGACCCCACGGACGAACAGTTGATCGTAGACGAAGCAAAGAGGCTGGGTATCGAAGAGCGGGTGGTCATTACCGGCTTTTTGCCCCAGAGGGAGGCGTGGCAGTTCGTAAAGCGGGCTGACGTATGCGTTTCCCCCTTCTTCCCCACTCCTGTTCTGAACAGCACGTCTCCCACCAAGCTCATCGAATATATGGCCATGGGGAAGGCATCTGTGGCTAACGACCATCCCGATCAAAGCCTGGTGTTGTCCGAAAGCGGAGCGGGAATTTGTGTTCCGTACGAAGAAGATGCATTTGCGCGGGCTGTGCTGGACATACTGCTGCACCCCGAAACCGCAAAGGAAATGGGTATCCGGGGCCGAAGATACGTGGAGAAGAAAAGGAGCTATGCGCAACTGGCTGATCTGGTTCAGGAAAAATTGCTCGATGTACTCAAAAGAACCGAGCGGCCCTGAAGAGACGAGAATCAGAGATGGAGGTCCGGATGGGTGCCCGGCCCAAAACGGTCAAAGTGGGGATATTTTATCAGATGGATCCCGGTGTTACCGTTGCCGGGGGGATAGAAACGTTTATCAAGGGAATGTTGCGCTGGACTCCGCCGGATATTGAAATGTGCCTGATAGGAGTCACGACCGATCCCGTGGCCAGGCCCTTGGGCCGCTGGACTACGTGCGGCGATGCGCGCTCTTCGTTCCGGTTCTACCCGGTCCTCCATGTCGAGGACTTGAGGCGGCGGTTGCTGTTTCCCCTCTCGATCAGGTTTTCCCTGGCCTTAGCCCGGCATGCGCGCCAATGTGCGGCCGATCACGACGTTTTGGAGTTTCACCGGATAGAACCCTCGCTTCTGTTTCTGTCCGATCCACGCCCCAAAAATGCATTCGTTCACCAGAATATGGCGGAATTGCACAATCGGAAAGCCGATATCCGGTGGAAATATGTTCCCTCGCTCTTTTACCGCCTGGAAGATATCCTCCTGCCCAGGATGCAAAGCGTCTTCACGGTGCGTGAGGATGCGATGGAAAACTACAGGATGCGCTATCCGCAGATCCGGGATCGGTTTCATTTCACTCCCACCTGGATGGACCCCGACGTATTTTATCCGGCTACCGGCCGGGAACGGACGGAATTAAGGAAGAAGGTCGCTGAAGAGTACGGTCTGAATGCAGACCATGCCCTCCTGGTAACCGTCGGCAGGCTGGATTTGCAAAAAGACCCGCTGCTCTTGCTCGATGCCTTCCTCCGGGTGCTTAGAGTTCGGCCGGAAACGCAATTGCTGATGATCGGGGACGGGGTGCTTCGCGAAACCATTTCCACGCGGATCAACGAACTCGGGATGGCGGACCGGGTATTCCTCGCCGGTCTCCTGGCGCAAAGCCGGATTGCGGATGTCCTGCGCTGCGCGGACTTGTTCGTGCTCTCATCCGCATACGAGGGCATGCCGATGTGCGTGCTGGAGGCGATGGGGTGCGGGCTGGCTGTTGCTTCCACGGACGTCGGCGAAGTCCGCCGTGTGGTAGACCCGGGTGTGAACGGCGCAATCGCTTCGGAACGCACACCCGATGCCTTGGCCAGGGCTGTACTCGACGGCCTGGAAAACGGCGGAACGTATGCCGGGAAACCGTGCACGGCGGCGGTGGCCGATTTCGTTCCCAGGAAAGTGCTTGCACCGGTCCACCAGGCTTACCGGGCGATGGCCGCATCGGAACATGGGTGGTTACAGAGAGCAGGCCGAACGTAAACCTGGCATCCGGACGATGGAATGTGGTCCGATTTTGCACTCCGGGAACCAACCGTAAGGAATCGTATGAAAATACTGATCACCACCCATACCCAGTTCAAAAAAAACGCCTTTTCCAAACACCTCGAACGTGCCACGTCGCTGGCCAAAAGAGGCCACGAAGTTACATTTCTCATCACGTCGGACAAAAACAGGTTCAAGACCGAAATCAAGCACATCGACGGCGTGAGGGTAATTCTGATGCCCGACCTGCTGTGGGGCGTTTACAGACAGGGCGTGGACCCGGTCAACATACTTCGAAGATGCCGCGAGGTCATGAGACTGGACTACGATATCATCCACGGCATCGACTGCCGGCCCGCTACCATCCTGCCGGCCCTCCTTGCCAAGTTTCTCCGCGGCAAATGGCTCTTTTTGGAATGGACAGATCTCTTCGGGCGGGGCGGAATCATTTCCGAAAGGTCTTCATCGATTTACGGCAAGACCTTCGGACTGATTGAATCTTTCTTCGAGGAAAGATTCAGGCGGTTTGCCGACGGAAACATCGCCATCAGCCAAAGGCTAAGAGACCTTCTCGTCGAAATCGGCATCCCCGAAAATCGCATCCTGGTGCTGCCGCTGGCAAGCAACATGGACAACATTCTCACGGAGACCAAGGCCGACCTGCGGCAAAAGCTGAATCTGAAGGCGGACGCCCTTTACCTTATCTATGTGGGAAATATTTACCTGAGGGATGCGGAGCTCTTGGTCCGGTCTTTTCGGCTCGTTCGGGAAAAGTACGGGCAAAAGGTGTCCCTCATCCTCGTCGGTCGCCACCCGTGGCTGGAAAAGCAGGTCGAAGACGAACTGGCCATCAAGGTTACCGGGTACGTTTCGGACGAAGACCTGTACCGGTATCTGGGCGCCGCGGACATTCACCTGCTTCCGCTGAGTGTCACGCCGGCAAACCTCGCCCGGTTCCCATGTAAAATAAACGATTACTTTCTGGCGAAAAGGCCGCTCGTCACCACGCCCGTGAGCGAGCTGCCCTACCTCCACGCCCGGTACAACTTCGGGTTGGTATCGGATAGCGACTTTTACGAGGATTACGCCCGAGAGATCATTTCACTGATCGACGATCCGTCGAAATGGGACGAATACGGCAATCAGGCCGTTTTATGCGCCAGGGAAAATTTTGCCATCGAGACTATAAGTTCGCGCCTGGAGAATTTCTACATATCAATGCAGCAGGAAAGGAACGTGAATGAAGCTTAGTAAGCTGAACAGGCCATCGCTGGTAACCGGCGGCTGCGGTTTTGTTGGAAGGCATGTGGTAAACCGGCTGATCGGGATGGGGAGAGACGTTGTAATCGTCGATGACCTTTCGACGGGAATTCAGCCTGCGCAATGGCTGGGAGATGATTTTCGCGACGAGCGGATTGACCCCCTCACCCTCGAATATACGAACGGGCGGGGGTGCCGGGTGGTGTTCCACCACAGCGATCTCATAGGCTTTCTGCGGAATACCCCCGAAGTGTTACGGGACTATTTCCTCAATTCACAGGTGTTCGAGTACTGCGTCCACCTGGCGGCGGTCGTGGGAGGGCGTTTGAAAATCGATGGCGATCCCATGAGCGTTGCCCGGGACCTTGCGCTGGATGCCGAATTTTTCGGGTGGCTGGTCAAGGCCAAACCGATGAAAAACTTGTACGCGAGTTCCAGCGCCGCCTACCCGATAGAGCTGCAAAAAGGCGAAGGCGCCCAGTTGAGGGAGGAAGACATCGACTTCGAGGCACGTCTGGGCAGGCCGGACATGACCTATGGGTGGTCGAAGCTTACCGGGGAATACCTCGCGCAAATAGCCGCTAAATACTACGACGTGTCCATCGTCTGCATCCGGCCCTTTTCGGGGTACGGAGAAGACCAGGACCTTTCCTATCCGGTCCCGGCCATCGCAAGGCGCGCCGCTTTGAAAGAGGACCCGTTCGAAGTATGGGGGACGGGCGAGCAGGGACGGGATTTCGTCCACATTGAAGACTGCGTGGACCTCATGTTCCTGGCCCTCGACAAGTGCAAAGACGGGCGGGCGTACAATATCGGATGCGGAAAGCTGACAAGCTTTATCGAGCTGATCCAGTTGTTCACCCGTTTCGCCGGATACCAGCCGACCATCAAGAGGCTTCTGGACAAGCCGGTCGGAGTAAACAGCCGGTACTGCTCCTATGAA
>LUZZ01000199.1 GCA_001603845.1 Syntrophobacterales bacterium Delta_01
GGCCCCCGTTTACAACAATCCCATGCTGGGCGCCCAGTTGACCGGGGGCAGCACCAGCATCAGGACCGAGTGGGTGAGAATGCGGGAAGTGGGGGCCGCCGCCCGGCTGATGCTCGTCAAGGCCGCCGCCGGGACCTGGAAGGTTAAAGTATCGAGCTGCCGCGCCGAAAACGGCAGGGTGGTCGGCCCCGGCGGGAAATCGCTTTCCTACGGCCGACTGGCCCAACGAGCCGCCAAACTGCCCGTCCCCCAGAAGATTTCCCTCAAGGACCCGTCCGCCTTCAAGATCATCGGCAAACCCCTGCCCCGCCTGGATACGGCCGAAAAGGTGACCGGCAGGGCGGTCTTCGGCCTGGACGTGAAGGTCCCCGGCATGCTGACCGCCCTGGTGGCGCGCCCCCCGGTTTTCGGAGCGAAGGCCAAAAGCTTTGACGGCTCCGGGGCAAAGACCGTACCCGGCGTGCGCGACGTGGTGCAGATAGAAGACGGGATCGCCGTGGTCGCCGATAATTTCTGGGCGGCGGCCAAGGGACGGGACGTCCTGACAATCAACTGGGACGAAGGCCGGTGGTCGGGTTTTTCCACCCAGTCCCTGAGGGACCAATACGCGCAGGAGGCCATGGAATCGGGCGTGATCGCCCGGCGGGACGGAGCCCCCCTGAAGGTCCTGGCCTCCGCCGCCAAACGGGTGAACGCCGAATACCAGCTCCCCTACCTCGCCCATGCCTGCATGGAACCGCTCAACTGCGTGGTGGACCTGCATCCCGACCGGTGCGAAGTCTGGACGGGAACGCAGGCCCAGACCGCCAGCCGCCAGGTCGTGGCCGCAATTACGGGCCTGGATCCCTCCAAGGTCAAGGTCAACACCACGTTTCTGGGCGGCGGGTTCGGACGCCGGGGCAATCCGCACTGCGATTTCGTGGCGATGGCCGCTCGCGTGGCCAAGGTCGTGGGCAAGCCGGTCAAAGTGGTGTGGACCAGGGAAGACGATACCCGTGGCGGCTGGTACCGGCCCTTCTGGTTCAACCGGCTGAGCGGGGGGCTGGATGCGGCGGGGAACGTCATCGCCTGGCACCACACCGTCGTGGGGCAGTCCATCATGGCGGGCACCGCTTTCGCCAAGTCCATGATAAAAGACGGCATCGACCCCACCTCCGTGGAAGGGGCGAAAGAACTCCCCTACGAGATCCCGAACATCCAGGTCGACCTCCACAGCCCGGAAAACGGCGTCCCCGTCCAGTGGTGGCGTTCGGTGGGCCACTCCCACACCTGTTTTGCCGTGGAAAGCTTCGTGGACGAACTGGCGCACGCGGCCGGAAAGGACCCCTACCGGTTCCGCCGCGCCATGCTCGCCAAGCACCCGCGCCACCTCGGCGTGCTGGACCTGGCCGCGCAAAAGGCGGGCTGGGACTCCCCGCTGCCCGCCGGCCGCGGCAGGGGCATCGCCATGATGGAATCCTTCGGCTCCTTCGTGGCGCAGGTGGCCGAGGTCACCATGGAACCGCCGGAGCAGGTGCGCGTCCACCGGGTAGTGTGCGCGGTGGATTGCGGCAGGGTCGTCAACCCCTCGATCATCGAGGCCCAGATGGAAAGCGCCATCGTCTACGGCCTTTCCGCCGCCCTGTACGGCGCGATCACCCTGGAAAACGGCCGGGTCCAGCAGTCCAATTTCAACGACTACCCGGTCCTGCGGATGGACGCCATGCCCGTGGTGGAGGTCCACATCGTGCCAAGCCGGGAAAACCCGGGAGGCATCGGGGAACCCGGAACGCCGCCCATCGCGCCCGCCGTGGCCAACGCCGTCTTTGCCGTAACCGGCGAAAGGCTCCGCGTCCTGCCCATCCAGGCGGGCGAGGGATTTTAAAAATACAGTCTGAACGCAAATCGGTATTCCCACGACGATGGCATACAGGAGGGGCTTGTATGAGAGCGAGAACGGTGCTCACGGCCATGGTGATCTGGGCCGCCGCCGCGGCTTTTTCCCTGCCCGCCGTTTACGCGCAGGGCAAAGACAATCCGGACGCCGCAAGGAAGGCCTTCCTCAGGGCCTGCAAGGTGTTCATGCACCCCCGGTGCGTCAACTGCCATCCGCGGGGCGACCGGCCGCTCCAGGGCGATGACAGCCACCCGCATTCCATGCACGTGGTGCGCGGCCCGGAAGGTCTGGGAAAAAACGGGCTTTTGTGCAGCACGTGCCACCAGGAAGAGAATTTGCCCGGAGCGCACATGCCGCCCGGGGCCCTCGGATGGGAACTTCCGCCGGCGAACATGCCTATGGTGTTCGAAAAGATCACCCCCCGCGTTCTTTGCGAACATCTCAAGGACCCCGCTCAAAACGGGCGGAGAAGCCCCGAGGAACTGATCGAGCACGTGAACAGCACGCCGATCGTTCTCTGGGGATGGGACCCGGGAGAGGGCCGGACCCCGGTGCCCGTGCCCCACGATGAATTCGTAAAAGACGTGCGGGAGTGGGTGGAAAACGGAGCGGCATGCCCCGAGTAGCCCAGTGGCGGCGGCACCGGGGGGTCTCCGAATTCCTGCCTTCCCCCGGTTCCCGCCCCTGCGGCGACGTGCCGGGCGGCAGGGGCGAACCGGTCAGTGAAGGCCGACCGGCGCCGAACGGATGCGCAGCCGCCTGAGCAGCACAACCGCCGGGATGCACAGCAGGCACACGAAGGCCAGGAACCGGAAGCTGTCCATGTACGAGAGCAGGGAGGCCTGCTGGACCGCCAGGTTGTAGAGCGCCGCGTAAGTCTTTTGGTCCAGGAAATCGGGCACACCCTTCAGCGAAAAAAGCGAGTGGAACTGCTGCAGGTAGTGCTGGAGCTGGGGGTTATACGGGGTGAAGTGCCCCGAGATGATCGTCTGGTGCTCCTGGGCATTTCTCGCCAGCATGGTGGTCACGATGGAAATGCCGATACCGCCCCCCAGGTTTCTCATCAGGTTGAAAATCCCGGCCGCGTTTCCCATCTGCTCGTTGGGCAATCCCCCCATGGTGATCGTCGTCAGGGGCACGAAGATAAGTCCCATGGCCAGCCCCATCACGATATTGGGCATGATGATGTTGGCGATCGTGATCTGGAGGTTCAGCTCGCTCAACTGGTAGGAGGCCACCGCCAGGATGATGAAGCCGCACGCGATCAGGAACCGGCTGTCCACCCTCCCGATCACCCTGCCCACGAAAAAGATGGCGATGATGGCCCCGATGCCGCGGGGGCTGAGGGCCATGCCGCTTTCCATGGCCGTGTACCCCATGAGGTTTTGGAGAAACAGGGGCTGCAGGGTGATGGTGCTGTAGAGCACCACGCCCACCAGGGTCATGAGGGCGGTGCCGATGGCGAAGTTGCGGTTTTTCAGCACCCGCAGGTTCACGATGGGCTGTTTCTGCCGAATTTCCCAGATGATGAAGCTCACCATCGCAATGAAGGACACCACGGCCATCCACCGGATCCATTCCGCGGCGAACCAGTCGTCCTGCTGTCCCTTGTCCAGGATGACCTGGAGGGTGGCCAGCCAGACGGCCATCAGCGAGAAGCCGAAATAGTCGATCCGGGAGGTGGTGGACTGCCGGGCCGAGATCAGGTACGGCGGGTCCTCGATAAACATCTGGCACATGTAAAAGGCGATGACCCCGATGGGCAGGTTGATGTAGAAAATCCAGCGCCAGGAGTAGTTGTCGGTGATCCAGCCGCCCAGGGTGGGGCCGACGATGGGCGCCACCACGACCCCCATGGCGAAAATGGCCATGGCCACCCCCCGCTTGGCCGGCGGGAAGCTTTCCAGAAGGATGGCCTGGGAAATCGGCTGCAGGGCTCCGCCCGCCGCCCCCTGGAAGATCCGGGCCAGGATGAGCACCGCCAGCGACGGCGCCATCCCGCACAGGGCGGAAGCGAGCGAAAACGTGGCGATGCACGTCAACAGGAACAGCTTGCGCCCGAAACGCACGGCAAGCCATCCGGTCATCGGCAGAATGATCGCGTTGGAAACCAGATAGCTGGTTAAAACCCAGGTGGCTTCATCGGTGCTGGCGGAGAGGTTTCCGGCTATGTGTGGGAGGGCGACGTTGGCGACCGATGTATCGAGCACTTCCATGAAAGTGGCCAGCATGACCGCAATGGCGATCAGCCAGGGGTTGTCACGAGGTCTCCATTCGATTTCATTGGCAGCGGGGCTATTTTCGGCGGCCATGCCGTTTCAACTCCCCCGGACATGCCGCTATCCCCCTTCTTGAAAACTCCACGAAAAAATCCCTTTCCAATGAGCCATGGCAGCGACGCCCGCGCAAAAGGCGCGGCCCGTCACACCGGCTCGCTCACCCAGGGCCACTCCCCTTTTTTCGGAATGTGGGCGGCCATGGAGGCGATCATATCTTCGGCCGTGGTGAAATCGACCATCCCGGTGTCGATACTTAAGTGGTAATTGCGGGTATTCAACCGGTCAAGACCGGCGAAAAAACGAACAAACTGGTTACGCTCCCGGTCGCTGCGGTCGATCATATCGGCCGCCTCCCGTTTGTCCTTGGCGCCGTAGATGCTCATCACCCTCTGCATGCGAAAGTTCATCGGCGCATGGATGAATACGTTGAGCACCTTCGGCCGCCCGCGCAAAAGATAAAACGCGCCGCGGCCCAGCACCACGCACGGCCCCCGAACGGTCAGTTCCCGGATCAGGCGCTGCTCGGTCTCCACGAGCTGCTCATCCGAAACCCAGCGCGGAGGCGGCGTGTAGATGCCGTCCGCACATCCCAGGGCAAGCACCGAAATGAGCCTGTCCCAGAAGCTTTGCAGCCGCTCGTCCCTGCCCTTGAGTTCGACTTCCTCGACTCCCAGTTCCTTGGCGGCGTGCTGCAGGATCTCCCGGTCCATATAGGCATAGCCGAGCCGTCTTGCAACCTGTTGCGCGATGTAGGAGCCGCCGCTGCCCAGTTCGCGGGCAATCGTAATGACAGTAGGGTGTTCCATTGTGCCTGGCCTCTATTGTAGGATTAAGAGTATCAAGCGGGGCCGGAATCGATCCGGACGATAAACAGAGCGAAATAGAGGGTATTTCCAATACGCCGGGCCCCTCGTAAGAACCGCTCCATTTAACCACTTTTTAAGGAAGGTGTCGATGATGACGAGAGCAGGGTAGGACGGCAAACCGGAGAACAATGCGCAAAACCCTTTAAAAGAGCAGGGGAAGGCTTCTCACGTACATGAGCCGCCAAACGGCGTGGAGGGGCGGTCAATGTTGTTGACTTTAAGCTCCTCCCCCTTTGATGGGGGAGGCAGGGTGAGGGTGGAAAGCTGAGCGATATCAACCCCCTCCCCCTGCCCCTCCCGCCAAGGGAGGGGAGTTCTTGGATCGTCTCCCCTAAAGTCAACAGCATTGGGAGGGAGGTGGGGAGGTGGAGGCGAAGCGCCCCTGCGCTTCCAAAGCGCTGTTTTAGTCCCACATGGAATGCAAATCGGGATTAAGAAAGGCCATGTGGAATTTTCCCGCCCCGGCCGTCGTCGGACTGCAGCACGGCCGCGCATTCGAGCAGTTCCGACCGGACGCCGGCGATGGAACCAAGTTTTTGGTCGAGTTCCCCGAGGCACTTTTCCACGTTGCTTTTCCCCTCACGGTGCAGGACCAGGGCTTTCTGAAACGAAACGCGGATTCCGGAGACCGTGAGGTCTATCTTTTCATCGAGTGAACCCTGAAAATCCTTCACGGTCTTTGTCACGCGGTTCACCAGGTCATAGCGCACCCTGCCGCAATGGCGGTCCAGGAGTTCCGCCACCGATCCCTTCATGTTCTTGAGGATCATCTTCCCCGCAATGAACCGCGGGAGCGCCGAGGTAACCGCCAGTTGGACCAGTTCCAGCCCCACCGGGTCGTCTTTCAGGAGGAAGTAAAAATCGCTCTTCCTGCTCAGGCCCTCGACCGAGGTGAACGGCTTCAGCTTCAGTTCGAAAATGTCGCTGGTCAGAGTCAGGATTCTCTCGATTATTTCATTGATTTTCCGGGCAAACTCCCCGTGGGCCTCTTCCAGCCTGGCCGATATTCTTTCCGCAAGCTGCTGCCGCCAGGGGTTGAAGGTTTCCCGGATCCTGTCGAACATGAACTGTTCGAGCTGTTCCCGGAAACCGCCCACGCCGCGATTCACCAGCCCGAGGTATTCCCGTTCGAGGTCCGCCTGGAGGGCGGGCGCTTTTTCTTTTTTGAATCCGGCTATTTCCCGGTCCAGCCCGGAAAGGATTTTCCCCAGGTGGCCCTTGAGCAGGAACCGGGTATTCTCACGGTCTTTTTCGATGGCCTTGATCTCTTGCTCGAACCGCTCGATCCTGGCGTTGAGTTCCAGGAGCGGGAGTTTGATGGCTTCCTGTTCGAGCTGGAAGGAGATGGTTTCATTGGAGATCAGTCTCAGCAGGTTGTTGACCACCGATTGCAGGAAGACCCTGCCCTTTTCGCGGGCCAGGAAATCCAGCAACTGCTTTTCGAACTCGGGAAGCAGGCTGCGCTCCAGGAGAAGATCGTCCCCGGCTTTCCGGCCTTCCAGCGCCCAGCGGGCCGACATCGGGTAAATTCTCACCTCCCCCGGCCCGATGTCCTGTTCGATCACGCGCGCCGTAAATTCCAGCGATTCCGCCCGGTCCCTCTCGCTTACCTGGTCGATCTTGTTGAGAATGAAGAACACCTTGCCCACGAACTCCCGGACGTCCGTCAAAAACCGGTGCTCGCTGCCGGAAAGCGGCGGGTCGGCGGACACGACGAAGATCCCGGCATCCACGTGCGGGAGGTAGGCGTAGGCGGCTTCCGTGTTGTGGCTGTAGACGGAGCCGGCACCGGGAGTGTCGATGATGCGGACCCCGCCCTTGAGATGCCGGGAGGGGTAAAATACGGTGACTTCCTTCACGGACTTGGTGTTTTGGGGGTTGCCGCGTTCCGTGATGAATGCCGGGAGGTCGGAGAGGCCGATCGTATCCACGCGGCCGTCCAGGTACTCCACCTCGACTTTCAGTTCGGTGCCGTACCGCAGGATGGTGACCACCGAAGTGAGCGGCACGATGGCGGTCGGCAAGACGTCATCGCCCAGGAGGGCGTTGATGAAAGTCGATTTGCCCCGTTTGAACTGGCCGAGGACCACCAGGTTGAAAGCCTCCTCTTCCAGCTTGGTCCCGGTCTCCTTCAGGGATTTGGAACTGACGTCGCGCACCGTGCCGTCCAGGCGCGCCACTATGTCGAGCAAGCCGTCCCTTACCTGCGAATAATTGAACATGGATGAAACCCCCGGCTGTTTTCGATGGGCCAAAAAAAAACTTCCGCCTCCAATGAGAAAGCAGAAGTCATCATCCCTTCAATAAGGGCGGTTACGGCGAACTTCATCACCGATTTCATTAATATACGGGGAGCGGCCCGTTTGTCAATTCCATACTGGGGAGCGGGGAAGGCTTTCCCTGCTCTTCTCCCACGGGATTCGGCCGCACGCGAAAGCGCGCGCGTGCCGGACCTTCCGCTACCTTTTGACCAGGCCGCAGAAGATTTTCCTGAGGTCGGTTTCGGTCACGTCGCGCAGCACGGCAGGATCATATTCGGGCTCCGGTTCGAGTTCTTCCTCCTCGTCCGGCCCGTCGGGATCCTCGCCGACATCTTCGCAGCTCACCGGGATCGTCTCCGCCCGTGCGCTTTCCGGCAGGGATTCCAGCCCCGCGTTGTTCTTGATCCAGTGGTCGCACTCGTCATGGCTTCCCACGTACAGGAAGCAAATCTCCCGGTTGCTGGAAGTCGCGATCAACCGGTACCCCCCCACCAGATCGAACTTGAAACAGTTGGCTATCCGTGCCTCGCCGTACCGGGTGAGCCTTCCCATGTCCTTCGGGCTGAAAACACCGTCGAGCACCTGGTTGATTATGGTCCTCGCGTGCCGGGCGGCCTGCGCGGCGTTTCCCCCTCCCCGCTGC
>LUZZ01000200.1 GCA_001603845.1 Syntrophobacterales bacterium Delta_01
GTTCCCGGATTGCGGCCTGCCGTTCCGAGGCGTCCCACAGGATTTCCAGCATGGAATACCCCTTGGGCAGGGCGTCGAGCAGGTCGAGGAGGTTTTCGTCCAGGTCGGAGAGGTTTTCCAGAAACGAGCGGCAAAACCGGGCCGTGTCCCCGGCGCGCCCGTCCTGCCCGGCAGGCGCCACTTCCCAGTCGAGTCCCTGGACGGCAAGTTTTCTTGTCTGGAACTGGCTTGCCAGGTGCGCGTCCTTTTCTTCCATCTCTTCGAACAGCTCGGCCTGGCGCACCACGTCGCCCCCGTCGGCCTGCCTGAAGATCCGCGCCAGCCGCTCGGGCGTGAGGCCGCTCGACGGATAGCCGCTCCACCTGTCGCGAACCGACGCCACGGCGAGTTCCCGCATGTCCGGTTTCGAGGGCCGCGAGAACGTGACGGGCCGGTTGAACTGGTCGTATAGGCTGGTCATTGAAAAAATCCTGAAATTTCCCTGGGTCCTGAAATGAGATTTCCGTGTTCGCCTCAGCCCGGCCTCCCTGCAATGGAACCTTGGGGAAGGCCGCCCGCCGGCATCCGCTTCGGAGAAAATGGATTTCGTCGGGCTGGGGAGGGTATGTAGCAGGCGGTTTTTTCAGGTAGTGATAAACTTGTGAGGAAATTTTTTCGGCCGGGTATATTTTGAGGAAGAAGCCGGGAGTGGAGGATGTTCAGGAATCCGTTTAACAATGTTAAAATAACGTGTTAAGTTCCGGAAACCATGTCGCTTTAGAATATAACAGGGTTTACGTGACACACATCCCGGAACGAATCGAGCGCACATTAACTCTTTTAAACTGCATGGTTGTGGTTTCTGAAAGATTTGTTTATAGTATTACGTATCCCTCCCATTCGCACGTCCGACTTCCGATTTCCCCACTCAAAATGGGAGTTTAAGCGGGATTAAGTTGCATTCTTCGTGATATTGCCTCACGAAGACCGGCGCTTAGCCTTGCCCGACCGCCCTTGTCCTGCCGCGGCCCCCCCGGCCGGCGGGATGGGACGCGGGAATCGGTCGCATATCTTTGTCATTTTATCGGTCCTGAAGTTCGGTGTTTAATCACCAGTCCCGTCAGTTTTCCGGAAGTCACGGCCAACTCGGTTCCCGGATTTTGTTCGATCTCCTCCGGGGGACCGGGACGGGAAGATTCCGGGCGCACGGGAACACTTCCATTTAGATTCGAAAAATGGAGAGATTATGGACAAAGAACCTGTGCAGGCTCCAGCAGAAGAGCTGCTGGCCACATGTTCCGCTGCCTGTCCGGTGCACACCGACACGCGGGAATACGTGCAGTGTATCAGCCGGGGCGATTATGAAGGCGCCCTGGATATACTGCTCGCGGTAAACCCGTTTCCTTCCGTGTGCGGCCGCATCTGCCACCACCCCTGCGAGTCCGAATGCCGGAGAAAAGCAATCGATTCCGCCGTCAGCCTGAGGATGCTCAAGCGTTTTGTCGTGGAAAACACGCGAGATTACCGCATCGCCAGGCGCAAGAAGCCATCGGTGACCAAAACCGGCTCGGTGGGCATTGTGGGTTCCGGGCCGTCGGGGCTGACCGCCGCCAGGGACCTCGCAATGCTGGGCTACAGCGTGACGGTTTATGAAAAGGATTCCAAGCTCGGCGGCATGCTCGCCCACGCCATTCCCCGCTACCGGCTTCCGGTGGATGCCCTGATGGAGGACATCGAAGACATCCTGGCCACGGGCATCGAGGTGCGGATCGACTGCGAGGTGGGAAAAGATATCAGCCTGGAAGATCTGCAAAAAAAGCACGACGCGGTCCTGCTCGCCGTCGGGCTTTCCGAGAGCCACTCCCTGCCCATTCCGGGCACCGACGCCGGCGGAGTGCTGCTGGGCATTCCCTTTCTGTGGGACGTGTCGAACGGCCTCCGGCCCGAGTTGGGCGAGAAGTGCCTGGTGGTGGGCGGCGGGAACGTGGCGATCGATATCGCCAGGGCGGCCAGGCGCCTGGGAACGTCCAAGGTGTACATGGCCTGCCTGGAAAGCCGGGAAGAAATGCCCGCCTGGAGCTGGGAAATCCAGGAATCCGAAGAGGAGGGCATAGAAATCTTCAATTCCTGGGGGCCCAAAGCCATTCTGGAAAAGGACGGCAAGGTCACGGGCATCGAGTTCAAGCGCTGTACGCGGGTTTTCGACGAGCAGAAGCGTTTCAGCCCCCAGTATGACGAAGCCGTCACCACCGCGGTCGAAGTGGACAGCGTGATCCTTGCCATCGGCCAGAAAGCGGGGCTGGGATGCGTGGCTGAAACTCCGGTTTCGGTGGATCGCGGAAGGCTCACGTGCGACCGTTCCTCCATGGCTACCTCCGAGCGGGGGGTGTTCGCGTGCGGCGAGGTCATGACCGGCCCCGGATCGGCCATCCAGGCCGTGGGCACGGGCCATGACGTGGCCAAGGTGATCGCGCACTTCCTGGAAACGGGCGAGACGCTGAAGCTCGCTCCCCGGACGGTGGGAACCATCGGCCAGTTGCCTTCGGAAACCGCCGCGCTCGCCAAACACTTCGAGCGGGTGGAGGTGGACCTTACGGACCCCGCCGAGCGGGTCAAAGACTTTTCCCCCATCGAGCCGGGGTTCACCGAAGCCGAGGCGTTGGCGGAGTCGAGACGGTGCCTGGCGTGCGCCACCGGGGCGCAGCTCATCGAGGAGTCACTCTGTGCGGGCTGCCTCACCTGCGTGCGCATCTGCCCCTTCGGGGTCGCCACGGTGGACCGGACGGCGGCCATGCCGGCCGAAAAATGCCAGACCTGCGGCCTGTGCGCCGCCGAATGCCCCGCGGCCGGCATATCGCTGGCCCGGTTCGCCACGAACAAAATGAAGGATTTGCTGAAGGCGACCTTGTCGGGAGCCGATGCGGCCAATATCGCGAGGCCGTTCCTGGTTTCGTACTGCTGCCTTAATGAAACCACCAGCCGGATGTTTCTCAAGGCGCAGAGCGAAGAGGAGATCAGCCGGACGGGCATCCTGCGCGTCATGGTTCCGTGCGTGGCCCGGCTCAGCGCCACGGACCTGCTCAGCCCCTTCGAACTGGGGGCGGACGGCGTGGCCGTGATCGCCTGCCGGGAAGACGGCTGCTTCTACACCGGGGCCGAGGAATTGCTTCGAAGACGCATCATAAGGGTCAAAAAGTTTTTAGACGAGATAGGAACGGGCGGGGATCGCCTCCGGTCTTTCAACACGGTTGGCAGCGCCGAAGAATCCTGGCCCGGTATTTGGGAAGAAATGAAATCCACCCTGCAAAATGCCGCCGCCGGTGCGGAGCGGGCTTCCGGAGGAGAGTCGCAATGATTGTTGCGGACCCTAAACCATTCGCAGAGATAAAAGGCTACATCGAAAAGTACGAGAAGATTCTGATCGTCGGGTGCGGCACATGCGTCACCGTGTGCCTGGCCGGGGGCGAAGCCGAGGTGCAGATGCTGGCATCCGGCATGCGGATCGCCTTCGGAAAGGACGGCATTCGCAAAACCATCCTGGAAGATACCGTGCAAAGGCAGTGCGACGAAGAGTTCGTCATCCCCGTCCTCGACCGGGTGCGGGAGGAGGGGATCGACGCGGTGGTCACCCTTGCGTGCGGCGTGGGGGCCAACTTCCTGGCCGACCGCCTGGGAAACGTGCCGGTATTCCCCGGGGTGGACACCACTCATTACGGCGCGGCCGCCGAAAACGGCGTGTGGTCCGAAATGTGCGCGGGCTGCGGCAAGTGCATCGTGGCCTACACCGGGGGGATCTGCCCCATCGCCCGCTGCTCGAAACATTTGCTGAACGGACCGTGCGGCGGGTCCTCCAACGGCAGGTGCGAGGTCAAACCGGCGACCACCGCCTGCGTGTGGCAGCTCATCTACGACCGCATGAAAAACCTGGGAAGACTGGACGAGCTGGCAAACCTCCTTCCTGCCAAGGACTGGAGAACGGCTTCGGACGGGGGAGTCCGCCGCACCGTCCGCGAGCACCTCTACGGGCTCAAATAGCGGCCCGAGGTGGCGGTTCCTGCTAACATCCCGTTATAACGGGAAGTTTTCCGGAAAAACCGTACCGGGTCCGTGCCGGTATCATTGAATCGAGTGCTAAGGATGGAATGAAAATATGGAAGAGATGAGATCGGGAAGCAATCTTGAAAGGGTGCTTCGTTCCGGCCAGTTTGCCGTGACTTGCGAGTGCGGGCCCCCCAAGGGGGCGGACGTGGAGCACCTGGAGAAAAAGGTAAACCTCGTCAAGGGTTTCGTGGATGCGGCCAACGTGACGGACAACCAGACGGCGGTGGTG
This sequence comes from Syntrophobacterales bacterium Delta_01, assembly GCA_001603845.1. Classification (GTDB taxonomy): domain Bacteria; phylum Desulfobacterota; class Syntrophobacteria; order Syntrophobacterales; family Syntrophobacteraceae; genus SbD1. Next base: position 4,310 of record LUZZ01000200.1, read on the forward strand.
CGCATGTCGAGCATCGGGGCGAGCGCCATACTGGTGCGCAACGGCGTCGAACCGGTCATGCAGATGGTCACGCGGGACCGCAACCGGATCGCCGCCCAGAGCGACGTGTTCGGGGCCTACGCCCTCGGCATCCGCAATATGTTGTGCCTCACGGGCGACCACCAGAGCTTCGGCAACCATCCCATGGCCAAAAACGTATTCGACCAGGATTCCATCCAGTTGCTGGACATGGTGCGCACCATCAGGGACGAGGGCAAGCTGTTCAACGGCGAACCGGTCGAAGGCGGGATCAAGATGTTTTTGGGGGCGGCGGCCAATCCCTTTGCCGATCCCTTCGAGTTCCGCGTGATTCGGCTTGCCAAAAAAATCAACGCCGGAGCGGATTTCATCCAGACGCAGTGCATCTACGACATGGACCGGTTCAAAGAGTTCATGCGGATGGCCTGCGATATGGGGCTGGATAAGAAGTGCTTCATCCTGGCCGGACTGACGCCGCTCAAATCCGCCGGTATGGCCAACTACATGAATAAGAACGTCGCCGGGATCACCATCCCCGACGCCCTCATCCAGCGCATGAAGGGCGCTCCCAAGGGCAAGCAGGCCGACGAGGGCATCAACATCCTGCTCGACCAGATTCGGGAAGTGCGCGAGATCCCCGGCATTGCCGGCGTGCACATCATGGCCATCGAGTGGGAGGAAAAAGTAGCGGAAATCACCGAAAGAGCCGGCCTGCTTCCCCGGCCGTAAACGATACGGACCGGCGTCTCCATGAGCAGGGGGGCACGGCCGTAAGGGCTGATGCCCAATACGGATATTATGGTTCATCAGCAGTGGAACGAACAATAATGGAACGAACGAAAGTGGAACGAGCAAAAATAGTGGAACGAACAAAAATCCCCCTCCCCGCGATGGGAGGGGTTGGGGGAGGGTGTCGTCAGTGCTTTTTGGCGGCCTCCTACTGAAATTTTGGTTTTGGGCAACAGCCCCTTTACGTGCCCACCGGTTTTTCCGCTTTTTCTTTGGTCGGCGGGCACGATGAAACCGTGCCCGCCCTGCCTCGGCGAGCCATCAGAACCAATCAATTTGTCAATTTATAAATCTCTGAATTACCACCCTCAGTACCCCCGGAATCCCGAAAGCCGTCTTGCGCCCGCCGGTTCGTATTCCACCGGTCCGGCCTCCGTGTGGCGGGCGGCGTACCAGGCCAGGGCGCAGGCGATGGCTGCGTCCCCGTGCCGCTTTCCCCCGTCGCGCCCCTTTGTCCGGCAGTTCTCCGGCACCCTGGCGATTCCCTTCTCCATGCGCACCGCCCGCAGATCGTCCAAAATATCCGGGTCCCTGGGGATCGTGATGCTTCGGTCCTCGAACGCCGCGCGGCAGGACGGCATGTTTTCCAGGTACCAGCGGTCGGAAAGCATCACCTGTTTGATGCGCCAGGAGCCGTATCGCTGCATCGCCACTTCGGCCAGGTAGTGGCCGTTTCCGCGCGCATCCAGGGCTCCGCCCGAAAAACGGGGCAGCCTGTCCGCGATGTGAAACAGGACCTGTTCCTGCTGGCGGAAGGGGACGTTTCGAAGCTCGATGGCAAACGGAGCGCGGTACTTGAGATTTCCGTTTTCCTGGAGGGGAACGATCACCGTAAGATCGCCGCTTCTGCCGAAGTCCTCGCCGAAATAAGAAGGCCGGTCGGGCGGAAGCCCGTCCAGGACCGGGTCGAGATTTGCCCGGCACCACTCGTGCGCCTCGCTCCATCTGCGGTTTTCGGGCAGTTCAGCAAACTCCGGGCCGCACGCCCAGCGAAAAACCGGGATGCGCTCGTCCATGCAGCTTTCGATCAGCGCCCGCGGCAGCCACGCTCCCGCTCCCCGGCCCGGGATGCAGAAAAGCTCCTCGTCGGCGAATTCGCCGTAGAAGTCCACCAGTTCCCGCCGCCACTCTTCCTGCGCCCGTTCCGACCAGGGTTTGCCGGTCCGGAGGCAGATCCTGCGGAAAAGGCCCTCGCCCAGCGCGTCGTCCAGGGTGATCCGGTGGAGCGAATAGGGTTTTTTGCCCGA
>LUZZ01000201.1 GCA_001603845.1 Syntrophobacterales bacterium Delta_01
TCTACTTTTCCGCGTTCGGGTTAGGATTGGTTTCGTTCTCGGGGGCGTCCAGCCGGGTCCTGGCCAGGGCAATCGCTTCCTTGACCCTGGAGGTGGCGGTGCCGCCCACGGAAGTCCTCCGGTCGATCACCGTCGAGATTTCCAGGTATGGAAAAACGTCGGTGTCAAATGCCTTGTGAAACGTTTTGAACTCGTCGAGCGTGCAGTCCACAAGTTCCTTGCCGTGCTTGATGCAGTACTGCACCACCTGCCCGACAATGTGGTGGGCCTTGCGGAAAGGGACCCCCTTGCGCACCAGGTAATCCGCCATATCCGTTGCCAGCGTGAACCCCCGGCCGGCCATGGCGGCCATTCTTTCGCGGTTTACCGTGATTTGCGGGAGCAGTTTGGAGAGCAGGCGCAGGGTGACGGTAACCGTGTCGGCCGTATCGAAAACCGCTTCCTTGTCCTCCTGGAGGTCGCGATTGTAGGTGAGCGGAAGCCCCTTGGTAAGGGTCAGCAGGCCGACCAGGTTTCCGAATACCCGGCCGGACTTTCCGCGCATCAGTTCCGGGACGTCCGGGTTCTTTTTCTGCGGCATGATGCTCGACCCGGTGCAGAACGCGTCGCTGATCTCCACGAACGCGAACTCCGGGGACGACCAGAGGATCAGTTCCTCGGCCATGCGGCTCACGTGCATCATCAGGATGGCGGACGCCGAGCAGAACTCGATCATGTAGTCCCGGTCGCTCACGGCGTCCATGCTGTTGGCCACCACTTTGGGAAACTTGAGGTAACGGGCCGTCCATTCCATGTCGGTGGGCAGCGTGGTGCCCGCCAGGGCCGCGCTGCCCAGCGGCATCACGTTCATCCGCCTGAAACAGTCTCCGAACCTTTCCCTGTCCCGGGTGAACATTTCAAAATACGCCATCAGATGATGGGAAAAAAGGACAGGCTGGGCGTGCTGGAGGTGCGTAAAGCCGGGCATGAGGACTTCAATGTGCTTTTCGGCCATTTCCAGCAGCGCCGCTTGGACGTCGCGCAGCAGGGAGCGGCACTGGGAGAGCACGTCGCGCGTGTAGAGCCGCATGTCCAGCGCGACCTGGTCGTTTCTGCTCCGGGCGGTGTGGAGTTTGCCGCCCGTTTCGCCGATGCGGGCGATGAGCTCCGTTTCGACGGCCATGTGAATGTCTTCGTGGACGGAATCCAGCGTGATGCGGCCCCGTTCGATGTCCCGCAAAATCTCTCCCAGCCCTTCGACGATGCGAGACGCTTCATCGTGGGAAATGATGCCGCACTCGGCCAGCATCCGGCAGTGGGCGATACTGCCCTCGATGTCGTAGCGGTAGAGCCGGCTGTCGTAATGGATGGAAGCCGTGTATTCCTCCACCAGCTTGTTGGTGGGCTGGTCGAAGCGACCCTGCCAGAGTTTTTCGGCCATGAGGGGGATCACTCCTTAATGGATTTAAGGGGCTGGTTCGATCCGCCCCTGACCAGGGCCTCGATGCGAAGCCGCAGACCCAGGAGGCGGATAAAGCCGGTGGCTTCATCCTGGCGATAAACGTCATCTTCCTCGAACGTGGCGAAGCTCGGCTGGTAGAGGGACCTCTCCGACCGGCGCCCGATCACCTGGCAGTTGCCCTTGAAGAGCTTCAGGCGCGCTTTCCCCCACACGTTTTCCTGCGCAAGGTCCATCATGCTCTGAAGGAAACGCATCTCGGGCGAGTACC
>LUZZ01000202.1 GCA_001603845.1 Syntrophobacterales bacterium Delta_01
CAGGTGGGCGTACATGGCCACCTTCGCCACGCCCCAAAAATCTTCTCCGCCGGTTAGAAGCAGCCCGGCCAGGAAAAGCACGGCCAAAACGACCCCGCCTCCGCCCGCCAGTGCTCCGATCACCACGTACCGGGACGGGGTATTGCCCTTGAACGCATGGAAAAACCACCCGGCGGCCAGGGCGGGCACGCCCATCATGATGGCGTTGGCCCCCAGGGCCGTGATCCCGCCGAACTGGAACAAAATGCTTTGGAGCAGCAGCCCCAGGGCGATGGAAAGAAAGGCGCTGTTTTCCAAAAGGATGCCGACAAGACCGGGGATCAACAGGTGAACGCTCGTGGGACCGATCGGAACGTGAATCAGCGATGCGACGAAAAAAGCCGATGTCATCACGGCAATCTTCGGAAAATCTTCCGCTTTGGTCTTGCGGGCACTCCAGGCGATCACCGCCAGGCTTACCGCATATCCCCCAATCGCAACCGGAGTGGGGAGAACGCCATCCGAAATGTGCATGGACCGCTCTTTCATTTTTTCGGGTTTAACGAAACATCCCGCGCAACGAACCGCTTCGCCGTCGAACCGGTCGCTATTTTCGCCGCCGGTGGCTCACGTAAATGCCGACCCCCGCCAGGCCGAAAATGTATCCGATGCCGGCGAACACCTCCTTGATGCCGGGGCTGGCCATGTCTTCCCGAAGGGCCGCGATTTCCCGCTTGATCTGGCCGAGTTCCCTGGTGAGCAGGTTTTTTTGCTGCTGGAGCTGTTCCGCCAGTTGCCGGCAGTCCGTTGCCGCTCCGCCCGACGGGGCCTGAACGGCGGCGCTTTGCGCCGAGGGGGCCGCGGGTTGCTCTTCAGCCGCACGGCAAAGTTGAGCGAAACCGAACAGGGCGCACGCCAGCAATGCCGCGAGGATGTAAATGTGTCCCGTTCCGGCTTTCAATCCCTTGGGCATCTTCTAGTCTCCGAGTTCACTCTTTTTGAGCAGAAAGGTGTTTTTGTGACCCATCGATGCGTTGATCTCTATGGTGAGATCGTCCTTCACGGGGATGGGCAGAGAAAACTTCCCTTCCTTGTCGGTTTTCCCTTCCGCCACCTGTTTGTGCTTGCTGTCGAAAACCCGGATGGTCCCGTCCTGCACTTTCATGCCGTCCGGGAAATAGCTTTCGGTGTAAATTTTGCCGTTTTCGACGTAGGCGAATATATTGACCTTATGGGCATGAGCCGGCACCGCCATGACAAACGATACCAGGAACACGGCGATCGCCAGGCATTTTAAAATCTTCACGGACATGGTTCCTGCCTCCTGTCGATGCTGCAAACCCAACGGGACGGGGGTCGGGGCGGAAGACAACCCTCTCCGCCCGCCCCGTAAGTTCGGCAGCGGAAAAACTTGAATCTACACCACAAGGCGGAGCCGGCTGCTATTTCATGTCGATGGTGTGGACCCAGTAAACTCCGCCGATTTCCACGTCTTTGGGCTTCCCGTCCTTGTTGATCTTGAAGGGGGCATCCTTGAGGGCCGCAAAGCCCCACCAGCCGGCCCTGGGCATGGCGTAGGTGAAAATTCCGGCCGCGTCGGCTTTGACCACCTGGGTCACGTACGGGTCGGAAGGGGCCTTCAGGATGCTCGGGTTTCCGGGCGATTCATTCAGGTATTCCACTTCCACCTCGGCATTGGCCACCGGTTTGCCCTTGGATACGACCTTGCCCGTAAACACATTGCCGGTCCACAATCCGTAGGGGCGGGTGAGGGGCACGATTTCGATTCCCAGCCCCACCGGTTCGTCCCAGCCTTCCTGGAGCCCGAGCACGTCCACGCAGACCTTGGTGTAATGGATGATGAACTTGTTCTCGGCGGGCTCCCAGTAGGGGGTAGGTTCGACGAAAAAGGTGTAATCGCCCGGCGCCTTGAAGGTGAAGCTGGATTTCCAGTATGTAAAGTTCTGATCCTGTTCCGGCCCCTTGGTCTGAGCGCTCTGAAGGGTATTGAGCAGGTCCTTGATTTTGCCCTTGTACATGACTCCGAATCGTTTCGGCTTTTCCATGTTCATGTATTGCATTTCCAAGGGGTGGAGGAACTTTATATCCAGGGAAATGGTCTTGGGGGTTTCCTGGGTAACGATGTCGTTCGACGGGATGAGAGTGCCGAAATGTGCCCATGCCGCAGGAGACGCGACGAGCATAAAAAACACGGCTAAAACGGCCATCAAACGGGATCCGCGCATCTTCTCCTCCTCCTAAACAATACAGGTTGAATAACACCCCTAATAATTCGACAGTCCGGCCCAATAAAAAAGGCCAGCACATCCGGCTGACCTTCATGGCCATCTTGATGGAATCATACCTGCAAAAGGAAACATCCCTAACAGGGGAGGGGAAGCTACAACTTCCCGATTGCCAAGAGAACTAGACCAAAATACCAGGAAAGTCAAACCGGAAATCAATTATTCTTGACAATCGGGCTCCTCCATGGTTTTTTGAAGCTGATTTCGACGCCGGGCAGCGGCGAAGCGGCTGTTGCGCATAAGTTCCAAAATCCGCTGGATCCGCCCGGAGTCAGCCTTTCCCGGCATCTGCTGAAAATCAGCGGCAAGAATGCCGCCTACGGTGCCGGAGGAAAGGTTAGTTGTGGAAAGTTAAGGGAACGATCCCGGAAAGTGGAGCCACGAAGGCGGGTGAAACTCTGAAGAGGAGTTCGCTGTCCTGCGTGGTTTTTTGTTTTTTGGCGTTGCAATGAGTGGATCGTACCCGGAAACATAAGCTGTAGTTTGGTTTGAGCGGTATTTTGGAGATCGCGGCATGCACGACAGGGCAAAGGCGGTCGAGTGGGTTTCGGAAGGTTCGGCCGCCGCAGGCGGGGAAACCGCCGGCCCGTTATTTGAGATAAGCTCGCTGCAGTTCGCGTATCCGGACGGCCGCACGGCCCTGGACGGCATAAATTTAACCATCCGGCGCGGGGACCGAATCGCGCTGGTGGGGCAGAACGGTGCCGGCAAGACCACGCTGGCCCTTCATCTGAACGGTCTTTTTCGTCCCCGCAGCGGTACGGTCCTGTTCGACGGGCTTGCGCTGGCAGGCGACCACCTGGCGGATGCGCGTCTGCGGGTGGGGATGTTGTTCCAGGACCCCGACGACCAGTTGTTTTGCAACACCCTGGATGAAGACGTGGCGTTCGGGCCGAAAAACCAGGGGCTGGACCGCCGGGAGGTGGAAGAGCGGGTGGTGGGGGCGCTGCGCAGAGTGGGGCTTGAGGAACTGCGCTTCAAGGCGCCGCACCGGTTGAGCTACGGTCAGAAAAAACGCGCGGCTTTTGCGGCCGTCCTTGCCATGGACCCCGAGGTCCTGGTGCTGGACGAGCCCACGGCCAACCTGGATCCCAAGCAGGAAAACCTTTTCGCTCAACTGCTCCGGGATTTCACGGGGACCCTGGTCTGCATCAGCCACGATCTCCTGTTCCTCTACGGCCTGTGTTCCAGGGCGGTGGTGCTCGAAAACGGGAAAATCCACCACGATTTTTCCATGCAGGAACTGGTTTCGGACCGGGAATACCTGCGGGGACACGGCCTGGATTTTACATTCCGCCTGAGTTGCTGCCGCAACGGGGATGCAGAGAACGGCGCGCCTCACCTCCATGCGCCGCCGGTGACGATTTCAAACAACGGCGTGGACCGTGAGCATGCGGAGGCGCTGGAAACGGATTCCGAGGCCCTGGTGCGCATGCGCGACTACCGCTACCGGTATCCCGACGGCACGTGGGGGATACGGGACGTGGGGTTTACGGTAAAAGAGGGCGAGAGCGTCGCTATCCTCGGGGAAAACGGAGCCGGGAAATCGACGCTGGTGTCCTGCATGGCCGGCATTATCCAGGGGCGGGGGGAATATTTTTTCGAAGGCAAACCCGTTTCCGGTTCCGTCCGGAAAGGGCTCTGGCAGCACATCGGCATTGTTTTTCAGGACCCTTCCGACCAGTTGTTTTGCCCGTCGTGCAGGGAAGAGGTGGCTTTCGGCCTGAAGCAGCTCAGGTTTCCGGTTTCGGAGATCGCGGCGCGGGTCGAAGAATCGCTCGCCCTGGTCGGGCTGGAGGGTTTCGAGGAACGCGTCCCGCATAATCTGAGCTTCGGCGAGAGGAAGCGCCTCGCCTTGGCGTCGGTTCTTTGCATGAGGCCTCGGGTTCTGATACTCGATGAGCCCACCGCCAATCTGGATCCTCAGAACGAGGAGCTTTTCTGCGCCATATTGCAGCGGCTTGCCGTGACCAAGATTTTGATCAGCCATGACATGGACGTCATCTCGCTGCTTTGCGAAAGAGTGCTGGTGATGCATCACGGAAGGCTGATCCGCGACTACTCGGCCGCGGCTTTCCTGCGCGATGAGCACCTCGTTTCGATCAACGGGCTCGATTATACCTTCAGGAATGCCTGCTGCCGGGAAATCATCAAGCTGCAGGGCGAAGTCTGAAGGGCAGGGGCGGAAGTAAAGACCGAAGATCAAGTCTGAAAGTAAAGACTTCCTCATATTTATATTGAGTCGTGGATTCATATACACAACGCCGTTGAATATCTGTTCCGGAATTTTGATATTTGTAGACGGCAGCCGTCTATCCATGCTGCCGCATTCATTGAAGGGCGGTTGGGGGGCAAGGGGGCTGTCGCCCGAAGAGGGGAGCGTACCCCCGTTTCCGTGCTTTCGGGCAGGGATGCGTATGCGTATCTGGAAAACGGCGGGATGGTGGGTGGGCACGGCTTTTATCGTGCCCACCATCCGGGGTGAAGGCCAAAGAGGAACGGGGGGCGCGATGAAACGGTGCCCACCCACCATGATAAGCAAGAAGTGGGGAGAATGTTTCCCTCCGCACCCCTCCGGGGGCACGGCCTTACCAAAACGGCGGATTTACAGTGCAGCAAGAATGCTGCGGGCGCCGATCGAAAAGCGGTTTGAGACTCGAAATTCAAAGCCACGAAGGCTTACGGACCTCGAAGGGGACCAGGCTTTCGCGGCTTTTTCTCGTAGCGGGGTTACCCGTGCAAACCCTTATGGGGAGGAGGTATACGGAGGTTTTTTCATTCTCAAATTCAGTAGGAGGAGGAGACCGATATGGTGAAAAAGGGGCTGTTAGTGTTGGTTGCCGGGGCGTTTCTGCTTACATTCGGAAACATGGCCCTGGCGGCGGGCGAGGAGCAGGAGTCGAAGAGCGAGGAAGTAAAACCGCACCTGCCCGAAATACAAGAGGAAGTCAAAGAGAACAAGACCTTCGAGATTCACGGGGGCGTGGTGGGGTTCTACCAGGGGTCCACGATAGCGACGGTGGAAGGGGACCGGTTGAAAACCAAGTTCGGCCCCGGCATCGTTGCGGACCTGACGGTGACCTACAGGCCGCCGCTTCCCATTTTTGAAAACGGCAAATTTTTCGTGAGAGTGCATACCGGCGCGGGCAGGGGCTCCGACCATAACGCGGGCGACAACCTGTTTGCCAACCTGAACACCCTGGCGGACAACAGCGACGACTTCCAGACGGATTTCGACGACGCCTTCTGGCTCGCCGAAGCCTACTACGCGCACGAATTCTGGAACGGCCGGTTCACTTTTATCGTTGGTAAAACGGAGCCGGTGGTGTTTATCGACAATAACGATTTCGCCAACAACCCGAACTCCCAGTTTGTGGGCAAGCCTTTTGTCAACAACCCGGTCATGAACAGCGAAGACCAGTTGGCGCCCATCATGGCGGCGACGTACAAACCGATTGAAAGCATTGCCATAACCGCCCTGGGAGTATCGTCGAGCCATCCGAACGCTCCCCTGGAATCGTCCCAGAAAAGCATCTATTCGAATGTGTTCGATCAGCCCATGATCGCCTTCCAGGTCGCCTACACGCACTCGTTCGGCGAGTTGGTGGGAAACTACCGGGTCTACTACTGGAACGCCATGTACCATCATGAGAATTCCGCCGGCGATACCAGCCCGGACGGCTGGGGCGTGGGCATCAGTTGCGACCAGATGTTGACTCAAAAACTGGGGCTTTTCGGCCGTGTGGCCTACAGCAGCGAAGACGCCTTCGATTCGGACTGGTTCTGGTCGGTGGGCGCCAACCTCAAGGGGATCGTCCCCGGCCGGGACAAGGATGAGCTGGGGTTGGGCGTCGCCGGCCTGAAGGGAACGGTCGGCCCGGATAACCTGGGCACCGAGTTCCACACCGAACTCTACTACAGGATCGTCCTGACCGAGAATTTCGCCCTGAGCCCCGACATCCAGTACGTGGCCGACCCCCTCGGCAATTCTGATAACGACGGGATCTTTGCCGGGATGGTGCGCGCCGAGTTCGCGTTCTAGGCCTTCGGGGAAAGTCTGCAGGATTCAAAACCGCGAGAGGCGGGCGGATCATAACATCCGCTCGCCTCTTTGCCGACTTTTAGTGCTTGCCGTTCCTAATCAGTTTCAATGCTTGTGATCATGAACCTCCGCCTCGTGCATGGGGTGGTCATGGTCGTGCGGACCATGGTCTCCCTGGTGGTCGTGGTCATGCACCTGAGCAGCCCCGGCGTGTGCATGCTCGTGGCTGTGTTCGTGAAGATGTTCGTGCGTGTGTTCGTGCGTATGCTCATGGATGTGTTTCGTGTCTCCGTGCAAATGCTCGTGAGAGTGGCCATGAGTGTGGCTGTGCGAATGCAAATGCTTGTGCTCGTGTTTTCCTTCCATCGTCAGTCCTCCTATTCATAAGGTCCCGGCTCCCCTTCATGGGGTGATTGATAAACAGCTTAAGCTCCGGTGAACTCCATGTCAACCGCGGGCCGCCAACCATTCCGATTTGCTTCCCGCATCGGGTGCCGGCCGCCATATTCGCCGCCGTGCGCCATGACGGTTCTCATCCGTTGACAATCTTTCTTATCTTCCTACTTTCAGTATAAGTCTTTCGTTCCGCGATACGACGGCGGCAGGCGTGAAAAAGAATAGGGTACCGGGTCGGTTTGTCCGGTGGACGGATGGAGTTTACGCCGACCCATGAAAAATGGAGTGCACCATGAAAGCGATTCCGGTTTTGTTGGGCTTAATATTGTTCCTGGGACTCATGGCCGTCGGAAACGGACGGGCCATGGCGGAGAGCGCCAAGCAGAAAGCGGCCTGCAACCTGCAATTCAGCCAGCTCGATTCGGGCCAGAAAGGCTATCTTACCCGTCAGGACTTCGACCGGGGGTGGAGCGGGCCGCTCGGCAACAGGAATATGGGACCGTACGGCAATCCCCAGTCGGGGTTTGCCGCGGCGGATAAGAATGCGAACGGGCGTTTGAGCCCCGGCGAGTACTGTGACTGGATGTCTCACGCGTGAGCCCGGACGGACCGGCGTTTTGCGGCCCGATTCGGAGGGCGCGGGGGAAGCTTTTCCCCGCTCTTCTAAGAATGCCGGTTTGAATACAAATCGGCCTCATGGCTGTGCCGGCAGCAATCCGGTCCCCGGAAAAATCTTCTCGAACGAAAAAGGCCCCGGTCTCATGAAGAGCCGGGGCCTCGTTATGCTGCATTGCTTTTGCGCTATTCCTGCAGGGCGCAGTACTGGTAGTGAGCACCGCCTTTCGGCCATATTCCGGAGATGTCGGCCTCTTTTTCCAGTTTTTCTATTTTCACCGCGCTGACCTTGTATTCGGGAATCTTTACCAGCGGGTCGTACGCGTCGGAGCTGGTCAGAACGTTCGCCGGGGCTTCGCAGAAGTGCATGGGGATGAAGACGTTTCCCGGCACCAGCGAGCTTCTCAGGCGCACGGGGGCTTCCACCCGGCCCCTGCGGGACGTCACCGCCACCATGTCGCCGTCCTTCACACCCAGCCTGGCCGCGTCCTCCGGGTGGATGTCCACGTAGCCGTGGGGCTGTTCCGCGTGCAGGTGCGGGGAGACCCGCGTCATGGTGCCCGTATGGTAATGGGCGTACATCCGGCCCGTGCTCAGGAAGAAAGGATATTCCAGGTCGGGAAGTTCCGCCGGGTCCTTGTGGTGGACGGCGTGGAACAGCCCCTTGCCGCGCACGAACTTGTCCTTGTGCAGGAAGGGGGTGCCCGGATGGTCCGGCGTGGGGCAGGGCCAGGCCAGGCCGTCGATGCCCATCCGGGAGTAGCTGATTCCGGCGTATGCGGGCACCAGGGTGGTGATTTCCCTGAAGATGTCTTCCGCGCTCTCGTAGGGCATCGGATGGCCCATGGCGGCGGAGACCCTGCACACGATCTCCCAGTCGGGCAGCGAATCGCCTACCGGGTCAATCGCCCGGTTAATGCGCATGCAGCGGCGTTCCGTGTTGGTAAACGTGCCGTCCTTTTCGGCGGAAGACGCCGCCGGGAACACCACGTCGGCCATCATGGCCGTTTCCGACGGAAAGATGTCCTGGACCACCAGCAGGTCGAGCTGTTTGAGGGCGTGGTTGAAGTGGTTGAGGTCCGGGTCGCTGAGCTTGGGGTTCTCCCCGATGATGTACAGGGCCTTGAGCCTGCCGTCGAGCATGGCCGGCACCATGTCGGTGATGGTGAGGCCCGGCTTGTCGGAGAGTTTCGCGCCCCAGGCCGCGCTGAATTTTTCATGGGCCTGCGGGTTGTTTACGGGCTGGTAGCCGGGGAACACGTTGGGCAACCCGCCCATGTCGCAGGCCCCCTGCACGTTGTTCTGGCCCCTCAGCGGGTTCACGCCCCCGCCCCATACGCCCACGTTTCCGCAAAGCATGGCCAGGTTGCAGACCGATTTCACGTTGTCCACACCGGTGGTGTGCTGCGTGATGCCCATGGCGTAGAGCAGCGAAGCCGGCTTGCTGGTGGCGTACAGCCTGCTCATCCGTTCCAGGTCCTCGACGGAAACCCCCGTCACGGCCGCCACCCGTTCGGGCGGGTATTCGTCCACGGCCGCTTTGAGCGCCTCGAACCCTTCGGTCCTCTGCGCAATGTAGTCCGCATCGTGCCAGCCGTTTCGCAGGATGATGTGCATCATGCCGTTCAGCAGCGCCACATCGGTCCCCAGCCGGTGCTGTACGGCGACGTCGGCAAGCAGGCCGATCTGGATTTTCCGGGGGTCGGCCACGATCAGCCTGGCCCCTTTTTCCTTGGCCCGGATGATCCGGCGGCCTATCAGGGGATGACAGGACAGGGTATTGGAACCGATCACGAAGATGCACGAGGCGTCTTCGATTTCGGCGATGGAGTTCGTCATTGCTCCGCTTCCGAATGCGGCGGCCAAACCTGCCACCGTGGAAGAGTGTCAAAGACGGGCGCAATGATCGACATTATTGGTTCCGAGGACCGCCCGTGCAAATTTTTGGGCGACGTAGTTCTCCTCGTTGGTGACCTTTGCCGAGGCCAGCACCGCCACGCTGTCCGGTCCGTGCTTTTCCACGATCTCTTTCAGCCGCTGCGCGGCGTGGGAGATCGCCCGGTCCCAGGAGACTTCGGTCTGCCGCCCGTCCACCTTGATAAACGGCGATTTGAGGCGCCGGGGGCTGTTGACGTATTCGTGGAGGTTCCATCCCTTGATGCACAGCTTGCCCTGGTTGACGGGATGGGTCTTGAGCGGAAGCGTCCCGACCAGCTTCCCGTCCAATACTTTCAGGAGCACTCCACAACCCGTTCCGCAATAGGAACATACGGACGGAATGAATTCGTAGTCCATTGTACCGCTCCTTGCTTATGCCTGCTGCCCTGTGAGGTTGCACACCGCGAAAGGCGGCAGTGTCGTGCTGACACCCGTGTCGTAGTCGAAAAGATCTTTGACGATGCTGTTCACTTTCCGGTAGAGGAGCCTCAGGGGGATATCCGCGGGGCATGCCTCTTCACACAGGCCGCAGTCGATGCAGCGGCCCGCCATGTGCACGGCCCTCAGCAGGTGAAACAGCGGGGCCTCGGGGGGAAGGGGGCCTTTTTCCACCAGGTCGGAGCTCTCCAGGCTGCATTCCTCGCAGTAGCAAACCGGGCAGATGTTGCGGCATCCGTAACACCGGATGCACTTCTGAAACTCGTACATCCACTTCATGAACCGCTCTTCCTGGGGCATTGCCTGGATCTCTTCGATTTCGGCGTCCGGGTTGATTCCCGCCGCCCGTTTGAACCCGCCGGGGGTCCTGGGCTGCATGCTGGAGCATTCCGGCCTGTCCTTGCGGGTCGGGCAGCAGTTGACGTTGAACCTTTCGATGTGTTTCGGGTCCACTTGGTTGGCAAGGGCAAGGACGTTCAAAGTACGCTGGCTGCAGTCGCGCCCCATGATGCCGATCCTTGTGTCCGGCTTTGCGGCTATGATGTCACCGGCTATCTTTTCCAGGGGATACCGGAAGGGGCTTACGACGAGCTTGTCCAGTTCGTCCAGGTTTTTCCGGGTGAAGACGTGGGGCAGGGGATGCCCGTCCACCATCATGTATCCGAGGAACAGATCCAGCTTGTCCTCTTCGAGCCAGGCTCTTACCTGCTCTTTCACGGCAGACTCCTTAATGCGTTACCGGAGGTTGGTCTCCGGGTTGAATGATCCAGCCGGGGGCCCCGGGGCCGGCGGTGAGCGCCGCCCTCGGAAGCCCTTCCGAGCTTGCGACGATGTAATCGTGGAACTTTTCGTTGAAACCGATCAGCGGGCTGGGCCCCATGAATCGAATCTTCTCGGTGAATGAGGTGACGACCTCGACAAATCTTTGCGCTTCGGCGGATGAAATCCACTCCAGTTGAAGGCGCCCTTCGAGTCCCACGAAATCAAGCAGTCTTTTCAAAAACGCAATCCGTTTGGCGGTCATGTGATTACCATACAGGTAATGGCAGTCGCCCATATGTCACCCACCCACCAGGACGCCGTCGGCCCCGCACTGGAAGGCCTTGAGCACGTGGTGGGGGGACACGGTGCCCGAACACATCACCCGGACCATCCTGATGTTGGCCGGGTACTGGAGGCGGCTCACACCCGCGAGGTCCGCCGCACCGTATGCGCACCAGTTGCACATGAAAGCGATTATTTTCGGTTCAAACCTGTCCTGCTGGGCCATGCTTTCTCCTTTTTCAGGCCACCAGCGCGCTCTTGATCTGGGCGATGAGCTGCCGGTTGTCAAATCCCATGAGAAGAGGCGCCTCGCTCGGGCACGTGGCCGCGCACGCGCCGCACCCCTTGCACAGTGCCTCGTTCACTTCCGCGGTCCCGGCTTCGACGTTGTGCGAAATAGCGCCGTACGGGCACACGTTCAGGCAGTTGAGACACTCGCTGCAAAACTCCGGCTGAATGCGGGCGACGATGCCGCCGACGTTGATGCTTCCCTTCGCCAGAACGGTGATCGCGCGGGACGCCGCGGCCTTGGCCTGGGCGATGCTTTCCTCGATAGGCTTGGGATAGTGGGCGATGCCGCACAAAAAGACCCCGTCGCTCGCAAAATCCACCGGGCGCAGTTTCTGGTGGGCTTCCAGGAGCCAGCCGTCCGAATCCAGGGGGACCTTGAAATGCTGGGCGAGCGCCTGGTCGCGATAGGACTCGACGGCGGTGGCCAGGCACAGAAGGTCGGCGTCGAGCGCAACCCTGCGGTTGAGGATGGGGTCTCTGAATTCGAGACGGACCCTGTCGCCGTCGGCCGTCACGGAGGGTTTTTCATTCAGGGAGTAGCGGCAGAAGAACACCCCGGCCTGCCTCGCCTCCATGTAGAGCTTCTCCCTGAGACCGTAGGTACGCATATCCCGGTACAGGATATAGACTTCGGCTTCCGGGTTGTTCTTCTTCAGGGCGATGGCGGTTTTTACCGAATGGGTGCAGCACAGGCGGGAACAGTAGGGCCGGTCGTCGTCCCTCGATCCCACGCACTGGATGAAAACGAAATTTCCGGGCTTGCTTATCCTGGGGTCGCCCGCCCGGCGAAGATCGTCCAGCTCGAGCTGGGTCATGACCGCCGGGTGTTCGCCGTACAGGTATTCGTTCGGCAGGTATTCCTTCGCGCCGGTGGCCAGGATCGCCACCCCGTGGTCCACTGTTTCCGGCCCCCCGCCGTTTTCAATAACGGTTTTGAAGTTTCCGACGTATCCCTGCACGGACTGAACCGTCGAATTGAGATGCAGGGTGATGGCCTTTTCCTCGTGTATTTCCCGGATGAGCCCGTCGAGGTATTCCGGGACGGAATCCCCGGACGCGGTGTTGACAAGCCTTGCCGCGTTTCCTCCCAGGGAACCGGTGCGCTCGACCAGGTGGACCGGGTAGCCCTGCCGCGCAAGGCTGAGCGCCGCGCTCATCCCCGCCACGCCGCCGCCCACCACCAGGGCTGCCTGGTTTACCGGCAGGACGGCCTCCTTGAGCGGCCGCAGCAGGGCGCTCTTGGCCACCGCCATCCGGACCAGGTCCTTCGCCTTCAGCGTGGCGGTGTCCGGGTCGTGGGAGTGGACCCACGAATCGTGATTCCGGATGTTGGCCATCTCGAATAGAAATTTGTTCAACCCGGCCTGGATCAAGGTTTCCTGGAAAAGCGGCTCGTGGGTCCGGGGCGAGCATGCGGCCACCACCACCCGGTTGAGTCCCTTTTCCTTTATGATCCCGGCCATTTTTTCCTGGGTATCCTGTGAACAGGTGAACAGATTTTCTTCCACGTACTCGACGAACGGAAGAGTTTTTGCGTACTCCACCACTTCGGGGACCCGAACCACGCCCCCGATGTTGGTCCCGCAGTTGCACACGAACACGGCGATCCTGGGGCGCTCCTCGGACACGTCTTTTTCGGCCGGCTTGGATTGCGCCGGGGTCTTGCTGTGGCGTGCCGGCGCCAGTATCTCGGTCGCCGCGCAGGCCGCGGCGCTCGCTTCGGTAACCGATTCGGGGATGTCCTTGGGGCCCGAGAAGACCCCGCACACGAAAACCCCTTCCCGTGAAGTGGAAACGGGCCGCAGGTCGCCGGTCCGGGCGAACTGGCCCTCGTTGAGTTCGATGCCCACGCGCTCCGCCAGCCTGCGAACGTCTTCCGGAACGTCCAGGCCCACCGAGAGCACCACCATGTCGAAAGTTTCCGACCGCGTCAGGCCGTCTTCTTCGACATAGCTCAGTATCAGGTCGTCCGATCCCGGTATCTCATCCACGGTGTGCACCCGCGAGCGAACGAAACGCACGGCGGCGCCCTCTTTGGCCCGGTTGTAGTATTTTTCGAAATCCTTGCCGCAACTGCGGATGTCCATATAAAAAATGGCCGTTTCCAGGTCGCTTCCCGCGTGTTCCCGGGCAATGACCGCTTCCTTGATGGAGGCCATGCAGCAGATCGACGAGCAGTAAAAATTCCCCCTGCTGGTGGTGTCCCGCGATCCCACGCATTGCAGCCAGGCGATTTTGTTGGGCTTTTTCTGGTCCGAGGGCCGAACCACGTGCCCCTGGAAGGGCCCCGTGGCGCTCAGGATTCGCTCGAACTCGATGCTGGTCACCACGTTGGGAAGCTTTCCGTATCCGTAATCGTACAACGCGGGACTCGACGTCCTGAAGCCGGGGGCCAGGATCACCGAACCGACCTCCAGGTCGTAGACCTTTTCCT
>LUZZ01000203.1 GCA_001603845.1 Syntrophobacterales bacterium Delta_01
TTCGTTCAGCGTGTCGTTGCACTCGGCGACGATCTCGCCCGTGTTGTAGTCGATCACGTCCTGGGCCAGCACCTGGCCGATCAGTTCGGCGGTCTTCACCGGCAGGCGGCTGATGCCGATTTCCTGGAGCCTTCGCAGGGCCTGTTTGCCCAGCTTCCGGTTTTTCTTGATGAGCACCTCGCCGGTTTCCGGGTGCAAAATGTCTTCCGAGGCGCGGCTTCCGAGAAGGATTTCCGGGTTGAGTTCCTTTTCGGACTGCGACTCCGAGGTCAGGAACACCTTCTCGCTGGGATAAAAGAAGTTGAGCAGCTCTTCCGTGCTGTAGCCGAGTGCCTTGAGAAGGACCGTCACCGGGAATTTGCGGCGCCGGTCGATACGGATGTAGAGAATGTCTTTGGGGTCGAATTCCAGGTCGAGCCACGAACCGCGCAGAGGAATGATGCGCGCCGAGTAGAGAATCTTGCCGCTGGAGTGGGTCTTGCCGCGGTCGTGATCGAAGAATATGCCGGGCGAACGGTGCAGCTGGCTCACGATGACCCGTTCGGTGCCGTTGACGATGAACGTGCCGTTGTCGGTCATGAGGGGAAGGGTGCCGAAATAGATCTCCTGCTCCTTGATATCGCGGATGGAGCGCGCACCGGTGTCCTTGTCCACGTCATAGACCACGAGGCGGACGACGATCTTGACCGGGGCCTCGTAGGTCATGCCCCTGGCCAGGCATTCGTCCACTTCGTATTTGACTTCGCCGAAACTGTACTGCACAAACTCCAGAGAGGCCGTCCCGCTGAAGTCCTCGATGGGAAAAACGGACTTGAAAACCTCCTGGAGCCCTCTTTCAACTCTGGCCTCGGGGGGCGTATCCTTTTGCAGAAACAGCTCATAACTCTCTTTCTGCATCTGGATGAGGTTGGGTATTTCCACAATCTTCCGGATTTTTCCGAAATTCTTGCGTACCCTGTATTCATGGGTAAGAGCAGTTGGCATGTTTTCTCCTGCAGGTAAAATCCGTGATAAACGGGTCTCGGAAAGAGATCGATTCAGGCCAAAAAAACCGACCTCGAATATCCGTTTTTCAATGAATCCTTGTCCCGCATCACTTTGTGCTGGTATGCCGCTCAAAAAATCGAAAATCGGAAATCGGCCGGTCGAACCAGCGGCATGCAGCCGATTTCCGATGATTTGCTAGTATGTCGGCGAAACTATTTGATCTCTACGGTCGCACCTGCATCAGTAAGCTGCTTGGCAATGGCTTCGGCCTCCGCCTTGGGAATGCCTTCCTTGACGGTGCCGGGAACCTTCTCCACCAGGTCCTTGGCCTCCTTGAGGCCCAGGTTGGTGATGGCGCGCACTTCCTTGATCACGTTGATCTTCTTGTCGCCAACGGCGGTGATGACCACCGAGAACTCGGTCTGCTCCTCGACCGGGGCGGCCTCTGCCGCCGCGCCGGGCGCCGCGGCCACCGCAACGGGGGCGGCGGCGCTTACGCCGAAAGTCTCTTCGAGTTCCTTTACCAGTTCGCTGAGTTCGAGAACGGTCATACCTTTGATAAAATCAATAACATCCTGTTTCGTGACAGCCATTTCCTGAAATCCTCCACAGTCTTAAGCGGCTTTAAGCAGCAGCCTGTTCTTCTCTTTGGCGCCGGATGGCGTCCAGCACACCTACAAAAGCCCTTGGAACCCCGCTGAGAACGGTGACCAGGCCGGTGGGCACGGCGTTGAGCGTGCCGAGCATCTTGGCCAGCAGTTCTTCTTTGGGCGGCAGTTCAGCCAATGCGGAAATCTGATCCGGGTTGAGCAGACGGTTACCGAGCGATCCGGCCTTGATCTGGAGCTTTTCATTGGTCTTGGCGTATTTTTTGAGAATCTTGGCCGGAACAGCCGGGTCGCCGTAGGAGATCGCAACGGCGCAGGTGCCCTTGAGAAGGGGATTGAGCACCGCGATGTCGGTATTCTCGCTTGCCAGGCGCATCAGGGTGTTTTTCACCACCTGGTATTCGCCCTTTTCGGCAACCAGCAAATCGCGCAGACCTGTTATTTCGGCTACCGTCAGTCCCTTGTAGTCGGTCAGAATAGCCGCGGTGGCCCGCCCAAGCTTTTCGCGAAGCTCCGCAACAATCTGTTCCTTTTTGGACCGCTCCAAAGTGAGTCTTGCCTCCTTCTTTCTTCTGCCGGTGTGCTTTCGACCTTCTTCCTCCGGCTCAAATGCGGAGGATTCGTATCTTGAGTCCGCGTGCCCGGTTTAAGTCCTCAGGCATCTATGCAGGCCGCCCGCATCGCGGGGTTTAGGCGTCTTGCAACGCACCTGCGGTCTCTGACGACTGAAAACACCAACGCGGCAGGTATCCTATAAGTTAATACCAGGTGAGCGCCGCTTTGCCGCGCCCACCGCCTCGGCCGTTTCGGAACGCGCTTCCGAAGCGCCGTTTCCAAAAGCTTATGCCGCGGAAATCGACTTCAACGCCAGCGGGTCCACCTGGATGCCGGGGCCCATGGTCGTGGAAATGGCGATGCCGCGAAGATAGGTCCCCTTGGCCGCCACCGGCTTGATGCGGATAAGCGTGTCCATGAAAGCCGAAATATTCTGGAGAAGTTTTTCCTCTCCGAATGAAACCTTGCCCATGGGAGCGTGGACGATACCGGTCTTTTCCACCCGGAAATCCACCTTCCCGGCCTTGATTTCCTTGACCACCCGTGCGAGGTCGAAGGTGACGGTGCCCAGTTTTGCATTGGGCATCAGGCCTCTCGGGCCGAGGATTTTACCGATCTTTCCCACGGAACCCATCATATCGGGCGTGGCAACGGTCTTGTCGAATTCCAGCCAACCTTCGCGGATCTTCTCGATCATTTCGTCGCCGCCGGCATGGTCGGCCCCGGCGTCCAGGGCTTCCTTTTCCTTTTCGCCCTTGGCGAAAACGAGGACCCTCACCGGCTTGCCGAGCCCGTTGGGCAAAACGACCGTACCCCGCACCATCTGGTCGGCGTGGCGCGGGTCCACCCCCAAGCGCACTGCGATGTCGAGCGTCTCGTCAAACTTCGCAAAAGACGAACCGGCCGCAATCTGCACGGCTTCCTGGAAGGTATAGCGTTTCGCGGAATCGATTTTAGCGCGGGCGGCGATAAATTTTTTTCCATGCTTGGCCATCTTGACTCGAAACTCCCTTCCTCTGGGTTATTCTACTTCAATTCCCATGCTGCGCGCCGTTCCCGCTATGGTGGCAACGGCGGCCTGCAGGTCGCGCGCGTTCAGGTCGGGCATCTTGAGCTTGGCGATCTCCTCGACCTGCGCCTTGCTCACCTTGGCGACCTTGTTGCGGTTCGGTTCGCTCGACCCCTTCGCGATCTGGGCCGCTTTCTTGAGCAGGATGGCGGCCGGGGGCGTCTTGGTGATGAACGTGAACGAGCGGTCCGAAAAGACGGTGATCACCACCGGGATGATCATGCCTTCCTGTCCCTGGGTTTTGGCGTTGAACTGCTTGCAAAACTCCATGATGTTGACGCCGTGCTGGCCGAGGGCGGGGCCGATGGGCGGGGACGGGTTGGCAGCTCCGGCTGGAACCTGCAGTTTGATGTTGGTGACTACTTTCTTTGCCATTGTGGATAGGACTCCTTTTCCGCGCTAGGTCCGGTTGACCTGTACAAAATCGAGTTCCACAGGAGTGGATCGGCCGAATATGCTGACCAGGACCCTTACTTTGCCCTTCTCGGGAATAACCTCGTCGATAACGCCGTTAAAGTTCGCGAACGGCCCATCTATCACGCGCACTTCGTCGCCCTTTTCGAACTTGAATTTCGGGCGGGGTTTCTGCGCGCCTTCCTGCATTTGCATGATTATGGCTTCGGCTTCCTCGTCGGAGAGCGGAATGGGCTTCTCCTGGCTCCCGATGAAGCCGGTTACTTTCGGAGTATGGCGAACGAGGTGCCAGGTTTCGTCGTTGAGTTCCATCTGGACCAGGATATAACCCGGATAGAACTTCCTGGACGAGGCGCGCCTCTGGCCCTTCACCAGTTCGATCACCTTCTCGGTGGGAACGAGCACCTGGCCGAAATAGGCTCCCTTGCCCTCGGCTTTGACCCGTTCTTCGAGGGCCGACTTAACCTTGTGCTCGAACCCCGAATATGTATGAACGATATACCATTTCAATTCTGCCACAACTTAACCCCACGCGCCCCGGCGCCGGTTCGGCCGGCCCGGCACCCCCATGCGACCTCAACCGATAAGCATCCGGATGACACGGCTGAGGAACAGGTCGACTATCCCCAGAAAGACCGCCGATATGGTCACGATGACCAGCACGACCGCCGTCGATCCGATGGTTTCCTTGCGCGAGGGCCACACGACCTTTCGAAGCTCGTAGACCACTTCCCTGAGGTACTCGCGCGCGGTGGCGGCCCACGCTACCGGTGCGGC
This sequence comes from Syntrophobacterales bacterium Delta_01, assembly GCA_001603845.1. Lineage (GTDB taxonomy): Bacteria > Desulfobacterota > Syntrophobacteria > Syntrophobacterales > Syntrophobacteraceae > SbD1. The sequence goes on from LUZZ01000203.1 coordinate 4,411, forward strand.
CGGCTCACTCGCCTTCTTTGCCGGCCTCTTGGCCCCCTCGGCGGCTTTTTTCGGCCTGGCGGCGGACCTTGTTGCGGCCGACTTGGCGGAAGGTTTCAGGGCGGCTTTCTTTGCTGATTCTATGCTCTGCACTTTACCTGACGAGGCCTCATTCTTTTTCTGGAAGAGTTTCGAAAAATTCATCTCACCGATCCGATCGGGCACAGGGCCGTGAGCAGTCTGCCGGGTAAAAACATCGGGACGTGCCGGTCCCGGGGTCGGATCCCGCTTCCTCTGCCGAAAAAGCGCCGGCAGGCCCTTGGGCCTGCGGACGGTACGGCGGGCTGCAGCCGTTTCGGGCAGCCGTTGCAGGCGGCACCGGAGCCCCCGGGAAAACTATTTCGTTTCCTTGTGCTCAGTGTGAGCGTTGCAAAACTTGCAGTACTTCTTGAGAGCAAGCTTTTCGGGCGTGGTCCGCTTGTTTTTCGTCGTATTGTAGTTGCGCTGTTTACACTGAGAACAGGCCAGTGTGACCAAAACTCGCATCTAAGACACCTTTCCCTTAGTTTATTACTTCTGTCAGTACGCCGGCACCCACCGTGCGGCCGCCTTCGCG
>LUZZ01000204.1 GCA_001603845.1 Syntrophobacterales bacterium Delta_01
TTGAGAACTCGGCGCAAGCAGAACTAAGCCGCGAAGCGGCGTGGGGGGGCGTTGACACACACCACGGGAGTTGAGAAATGCATGTAAAAAGGGGCATGGCGAGCAAAAGGGCTCTGGCGCAGTTTTTCTTCATTTTTGTATTTTTATATACCGGTCTCGGCCATGCGCAGACTATTTCTCAGACCGGCTGGCAGCTTCTCTATGCGGACAGCCAGGAATTGGTGGGCGAGCCGGGGGCGGCCGTCAATGCCTTTGACGGCAGTGCGTCCACCATCTGGCACACCGAATGGCTGGACCGCAGCCCCGCCTGCCCGCACGAGATCCAGATCGACCTGGGGCAAACCTATGATATCAACGGCTTTCGTTACTTGCCTCGCCAGGACGGCGGTGTAAACGGCAGGATCGGCCAGTACGAATTCTACGTGAGTTCGGACAGGACCAACTGGGAAGTCGTCGCCGCAACCGGGACTTTTGCCAACACCGTTTCGGAAAAAACGGTCACGTTTCCCGCCAGGTCGGGCCGTTTCATCCGGTTGAGGGCGCTTTCGGAGGCAAACGGCAGGCCGTGGACCTCGATGGCCGAAATCAATGTTTTGGGCGCCGTTTCTTCGGGCAACCAGGCTCCAAACGGCACAATCACCCGTCCTTCGGGCAATACGACCATCAACGCCGGAGAGTCGATAGAGTTTGCGGGTACCGGATCGGACCCCGACGGTGACCTGCAACTGACGTATCTGTGGCAGTTCGGCGCGGGGGCCAGTCCCGCCACTTCCACGTCGCAAAATCCCGGCCTTGTGCAATTCAATACTACGGGCACCTATACGGTCACGCTCACCGTGTCCGACAGCCTGGGCCTGTCGGACCCCACACCGGCCACCCTGGTGGTTACGGTCAAGAGCAATTCGTCGGTCATACCCCAAACCGACTGGCAGCTTCTCTACGTGGACAGCCAGGAACTGGTGGGCGAACCGGGGAGCGCGTTCAACGCCTTCGACGGCAAGACGTCCACTTTCTGGCACAGCCAGTGGTACAGCGCCAACCCGCCGCCTCCGCATGAGATCCAGATCGACCTGAGACATGTCTACGACGTCAGCGGATTTCGCTACCTGCCTCGCCAGGATGGGGGAGAAAACGGCGGAATCGCCCGCTACGAATTCTATGTGAGCCAGGACGGCGTCAACTGGGGGACCGCAACGGCGACGGGAACGTTCACCAAAAGCGCCGCGGAAAAGGAAATCTCCTTCTCGACGAAGACGGGGCGGTTCATCCGGTTGCGAGCGCTTTCGGAAATCAACGGCAACCCCTGGACTTCGGCCGCGGAAATAAACGTTTTGGGCCGGCTCGTATCGGGAGGAAGCAACCTGCCCCCGGTAGGCTCCATCAACAGTCCGGTATTTGACTTCACGGTAAATCCCGGCGAATGGGTGGATTTTGCATCGAGCGCCTCCGACCCGGACGGCGATGTGTCGCTGAGTTACCTGTGGAACTTCGGTTCGGGGTCCGGCATCCCCGATTCCACCCGGCAGTCTCCGGGGCTGGTGCAATTCAATAATCCGGGAGTCTTCACCGTGACCCTCACGGTAACCGATTCCCAGGGGCTGGCATCGTCTCCTCCCGCAACCAGGACCATCACCGTCCGCAGCGAACCGCTGGAGGGAGAACTGGTGCCGGACTGGCGGGCGGTGGAGGAGCCGCCTTTCAGCCTCGCGCCTCCGGTCGGCATCAGCAACCCGGTGCTCACGGCGCAGGACGTAACGGACGCCCCGGTCGATTTTGTGGCGGATCCGTTCCTTTTCCATGAAAACGGCACGTGGTACCTGTTCTTCGAAGTGGCCAAAGAAGAGACGGATGCCTGCAAGATAGGGCTTGCGACCAGCACCGACGGACAGCACTGGCAGTACCAGCGGGTCGTCCTGGCGGAGAACTTCCACCTGGCGCACCCGCTGGTGTTGAAATACAACGGGCATTACTACATGATTCCGGATACCTATTCCATCAACGAAGTAAGGGTCTATGAAGCCGCCAACTTTCCGTACGACTGGCATTATGTTTCGACGATCATGAGCGGCAGGTCGTTTGTCGATGCGGCGATTTTCAGGTACAACGGAGCGTGGTGGGCGTTCACCAGCGACGCCTTTGCGGGCGATTGTTACCTGTACTACTCGTCATCGCTTACCGGGGGCTGGACCGAACACCCCCTGAGCCCGGTCGTGGTGGGGGACAGGAGCATTTCCCGGCAGGGAGGCCGATCGTTCGTGTTCGACACCAACCGGATTATCCGGGTAAGCCAGAAAGATGACATCATCTACGGAGAGCAGGAAAGGGCGTTCGAAGTGGACGTGCTCAACAAGGCCGAGTACGCGGAGCACGAAATACCCGAAAGCCCCATTCTGAAAAACAGCGGCACGGGCTGGAACGCCCTGGGAATGCACCATTTCGATCCCTGGTGGACGGGCAACCACTGGTTGTGTTCGACCGACGGAAACGCCCCCGGCGACAACGCCTGGACCATCGGGATTTACGTGACGACGCCTCTGGGCGACGCTCCCCAGGGTTCGATCGTCACTCCCGCCCAGGATGTGACGATCAACGTGGGCGACTGGGTCGAATTCGGCGGTACCGGCACGGATGAACACGGAAACTATCCGCTGACCTACCTGTGGCAGTTCGGGACCGGTTCCGGAATCCCGGATTCCAATCTCCAGAACCCGGGACTCGTTCAGTTCACCCTTCCGGGGACCTACCATGTCATGTTCACGGTCACCAATTCGCTGGGGATCTCGCAGCAAACGCCCGCAAGCCGCACCATTACGGTGGTGAACAATTTCTCGCTGCTTTCCAAGGCCAACTGGAGCCTGAAGTCCACGGACAGCCAGGAACTGGTGGGCGAAGACGGGGCGGCGACGAACGCGTTCGACGGCGACCGGAACACGTTCTGGCATACGGAGTGGTGGACGACCAACCCGCTGTGTCCGCATGAAATCCAGATCGATCTCGGCGCGCAGTACGAGATAAACGGGTTTCGCTATCTACCGCGTCAGGATGACTGCCCCAACGGCTGGATCGGGCAGTATGAGTTCTATACGAGCCTCGACGGGACCAACTGGGGCGCGCCGGTGGCCGCCGGCAGTTTCCGCGGCGACGCCGACGAAAAAGAGGTGTATTTTCTCCCGGTTTCGGCCCGCTACATCAGGCTTCGGGCGTTGACGGAAGCCAGCGGCAATCCATGGACGAGTGCGGCGGAAATATCGGTCTACGGCCGGTAGCATCCCGTCGGTGTAGTTGAAACCCCTGGCGGCGCCGGGAAGAAATTCCCCGCGCCGCCGGTATTTTCAAAAATCTCACGGCCCCGTAGGAGACCACCGGAGAAACGTCCAACAAGACGATCGCTATCGCCCGCTGACAGCGGTTTCGAGATTCCGCCGCTTCATTTCGGAAGTTTTCCGCGCGACAGGGCTTTGCTCACGGTTTCGGCCAGGTCGCACAGGGCCACGGGTTTCATGAGCAACCCCCTGATCCCCTGGAGCCGGATTCTCTTTTCATCCGCCGTCTCGCTGAATCCCGTACACAGGAGTATGGGAATGTCCGCGCGGACCTTCAGAATCTCTTTAGCCAGTTCAATGCCCGTCATATGCGGCATCGTCAGATCGGTGATCACCAGATCGAAGCAGTCGGGCCGCGCCCTGAAAGCCTGGAGCGCATCGTAGCTGCTGTACCTTTCGGCGACGTCGTAGCCCAGGCTTTCCAGCATCTCCCTCAGCATATCGACGATGGACCTCTCGTCGTCGACCACCAGGACGAGGCCCTGCCCGGTGGGCAGCGTCGCCGGCTGAACGGCCGGGACCGGTTGCGACATGGTCCGGACCCTCGGAAGATAGACGTCGAAGGTGGTGCCTTTTCCCGGTTCGCTGAACACGGAGATCGCTCCGGAAAGGCTCTTGACGATTCCGTAAGTCAGGGCCAGCCCCAGCCCGGTCCCCTCGGACTGCCCCTTGGTGGTAAAGTACGGTTCAAAGATGCGCTGCCTCACCGATTCGTCAATTCCGTGCCCGGTGTCGGCAACCGTCAGTTTCAGGCAAGGGCCGGGCTCCAGGTCCGCGAGATCCCTCCTGGCGCTTTCGTCTATCGCCACGTTTTTCAGCGAGATGGACAGCGTGCCTCCGTGCTCGCGCATGGCATGACTGGCATTGGCGCACAGATTCATCAGCACCTGGTGGATCTGGGTCGGATCGGCCGTAACGATGCTCTCTATCGCGTCTTCGTCGAGAGCCTGCCGGATTTCGATGGTGGAGGGCAGGGTCGAGCGGATCAGCTTCAGCGTTTCCTTGATCAGAATGCTGACCTGCACCGGTTTGTGTTCCTGTTCCGCTTTGCGGCTGAAGGTCAGGATCTGCTTGACGAGGTCCCGGGCGCGGACGGCCGAGCGCAGGATCTGTTCTATGTTATGGTACAGCCGATTGTCTTGTGGAATCGCGTTCAGTGAAAGTTCAGAGTACCCGATTATGGGAGCGAGAATGTTATTGAAGTCGTGGGCGATCCCCCCGGCCAGCGTCCCGATGGCTTCCATTTTTTGAGCCTGATACAGTTGTGATGCGAGGAGTTTTCTGTCGGTAATGTCCTGGGCGGTGCCTTCGAGGTGGATGCTCCCCCCGCTTTTGTCGGGAACGGCACGGACGCTGAGGGTTACCCATGCGTCGCTCTTGTCCTTCCTGCGAATCTGCACTTCGAATTCCTGGGCGACCCCCTGCTCCTCGATCAGGCGGAGAAGTTCGGAACGGCGTTCGGGATTGACGTAAATCTGGCGGGCTATATCGTTGACGGTGTTCAGGACCTCTTCCGGGGATTCGTAGCCCAGGATGCGGGCGAAGGCATTGTTGAGGCTCAGAAAGCGCCCCTCGATGGTGGACTGGTAGATGCCCGTGATGGAATTTTCGAATATGCTCCTGTACTTCGTTTCCGCCTCCGCAAGGGCCTCCTCCATGCGCTTGCGGTCGCTGATGTCGCGTATGGACTCGATCGCTCCCACCACGTTGCCCCTGGAGTCGAACAGGGCGCTCGCCTTGCCGTAGAGATACACTCCGCCTCCGCCGAGCGCCGTCATGTAAGCTTCGCCGGAAATGACGCCGTCGCCTCTCTGCGCCGCCACATACCGCTTTTCGATTTCCTGGTGATGAGCGAAAACGAGATCGATGAGAATCGGCCTGCGCTCTCCATAGAAGGGCAGGGCATATTCGTAGTTGTCCTTGCCGAGGATATCCGGCGCCGCGATCCCCGTCATGTCCTCCATGGCCCGGTTCCAGGCGATGACTTTTCCGTCCTTGTCAATGACGAAGGTCGCGTCGGGCAGGAAGTTGATAATATCCGAGAACTGCTGGCGGGATTCTTTCAGCGCCTCCGCCGCCTGCTTTTGCTCGGTGATGTCGCGGATGGATTCGATGCCTCCCACGCGATTGCCATGGGCGTCCAGCAGGGGGGCCGTGGCCGCAAACACATAGGCCCCTTCGCCTCCGCGCAGACAGGGGGTATAGGCTTCCGCGTAATACGTATCGCCCCTTTTCCATATGTAGGGGTAACCGGACTCGATTTTCTCGTCTTCCCTGTCGATGAGATCGAGCAGGTGCGGCCGCCGGTCCCCGTAGAAGGGGATGGTGCAGGCATAGTCGCCCTTGCCGATCATCTCCTCCTTGCTTATGCCGGTCATCTCTTCAATGGCCCGGTTCCAGGCGATGACCTTTTTGTCTTTGTTGACCACCAGGGTCGCATCCGGCAGGAATTCGATGATATCGTTCAGTTGCCGGTTCGCGGAAATCAGCGCATCCTCGGCTTCTTTGCACGCCGTGACATCTTCCACGGTCTCGATGGCGCCCACCAGGGTTCCCACCGAATTTCTGATTGCTGCGGCCGTAACGTGGAGCCATCTCTTCGTTCCACCCACTTCCGGAAGAAGGTCCGTGGCCTCGTATGCCTTCTCAAGAGATCCGGACTTGGCGGACCTTCCGCCGTACCAGGCGGAAATTTCCTCCGGGGTTGCCTCGTCCACCAGCAGATCGGCCATGCACGGCCTCTCCGCAGCGTAGAAAGCGCTCCAGTGCCGCGTTGTCCCGACCACCTTTTCCGCCGGAATGCGGCTCATCTCCTCGATTGCCTTGTTCCAGTAGACCACGCAGTGGTCCGTCCCTATGACAAAGGCGGGAATGGGATAGCCCTGGATGATGCTCCGCAGTTGCTGTTCGCTGTCTTTCTGCCATTGTTCCGCCCGCTTGCGTTCCGTGATGTCTTCGAATATCCCCACGGCGCCTGAAAACTTCTGGTCTTCGGTGTTTATCCGTTTGTAAATGGCTCGAAGCGGGGTGGTTTTCCCTCCGAAAAGGGAGTGGTACTCCCCTTCGTAATATCCGGTTCCGTTTTCTATCGCATCTTTTACCGCCTGGAGCATCGCCGGGTCGCGCACTTCCCGGAGCATGTCGAAACCCAATATTTTTTCTTTCGGAATCCCCATGATGTCGGCGAACTTGTCGTTCAGATCCTGGATTATTCCCATCCGGTCAAAGTGAATGATCCCAAGGGGAACATGGTTGAAGATCAGGCGGTATTTTTCCCTGCTTTCCTTCAGGGTCGCCTCCATTTGCTTGCGTTTTGCGTCTTCCTTTACAATCAGCAGGACGCGGCCCAGGTAGTACGAACAAAGAAAACCGGCAAGCAGGATTATCCCCGCAAGGAGCAAAAACCTGTTTCTGAATCCATCCATTATTCCCAGAATCTGCCTCTCGGGAGTGGCGACCGCAATGGACCAGTGGTTGTGCGGCAGGTTGACCGGAAGATAGACGGCATACTTTTTCACGGTCTCCACGGTTTCGCCGCGCACCCGGTTGAAAAAAAACGTGGTCCGTCCCTGCCTGCCCTTGACCATCTCATCCGCCATTGCCAGCACGCTGGGAAAGTCCCTGCAGTTTTCGTAGACGCTCCTGCCCACGTGGCCCGGGACCGGGCAGTAGAGTTCCACTCCTTTCCGGCTTATCATCCAGGCATATCCATCCTC
>LUZZ01000205.1 GCA_001603845.1 Syntrophobacterales bacterium Delta_01
CCCCCTCCCCCTGCCCCTCCCGCCAAGGGAGGGGAGCGGTCTGCGCTATTTTGCGGTCTGCGCTATTTTGCGGTATCCGACCGAGATTCTGGATTTCGGCAACAACCCCGAGTGCCGGTCTCCCGCCTTCTTTCAGCCGGAAAAATACTTGAGGATGAGGGGGGCCGTCAGGATGACGAACATGATCCGGAAGCAGTGAAAGCTGATCACCACGGGAGGGTTCGAATGGTTGTCTATGGCCAGCCAGACCAGGGCGCTCATAGCCCCCGGACTGGTGCTCAGGTAGGCGGTGGACATGTCCATCAGGCCGAGCCTCGCAAAAAGCGCCGACATCACGATGCCGACGAACACCAGCACCAGCGTGGAACTGATGAGCGGGACGACCACCCGGGACAGCGTTTTCATCATGTCGGGATGAAATACGGCGGCGACCGTGACCCCCACCAGCACCTGCACCACAAAGCCGAAGCTGGCGGGGATTTCCCAGCTCTTGTTCGCGGCCAGCTTCAGCGCCACCACCGCCAGCATGGCCCCGATCATCGGACCGGCCGGGATTTTGCTCTTCGCACCCACAAGCCCGCCAAGTATTCCGACAAGCACGTACACAACCAGACTCAACGAGGGATTCATCCACTCTCCTTCAGGAGGCTCCGTCAGGGTGCAGAAAAAGGACAGATCGCTTTCGTTCGCACGCTGGAGGGGCTGTTACACGAAATGGGGCCGTTTCCTCTCGTTTCCACGTTCCGGCGCGGAGACGAAAATACCCTGATACAAATTTGCGCTCGAATTGATACTAATCCGACCAACGGGTTGTAGGGTGGGCAAAAGCGAAGCGCTGCCCACCGATCTCGGTGGGCACAAGGTGCCCACCCCACACCGAAGCAAAATTTTGTTTCTTTTTGAACGCCACATGGTACGACCCGATACTGGAGACCGGCTCGCAACCCGCAACCCGTATCCGCTCATCCGGCGCCGCGCATTCTACACCTATTCGGACTGGTGCACCCACACATTGCTGACTTTTCGCTTCATATTTTTCAGGCGTACGATGTATTTGTACAAGTCGCCCCGGTAGGAGGACTGGACCAGTTCGATGGGCTTCTGCTTCGGCCCGTACATGATCCTTTCCACGAACAGAATGGGCGAACCGCTCGGGATATCGAGCTTTTCGGCAAGGTCCTGGTCCGCGAAAGTGGCTTCGATAGTCTGGAAGGCTTCCGTGAAGTGGATCCCCAGATCCTGCTCCATGATCTGCATGAAGGGTTTTTTCAGCAGGTCTTCCTCGCAAACCTTGAGGCCGATGTCCAAAGGCAGGTAATTGACGGTGTAGGCAAAACTTTTATTGTCTTTGAAGCGCACGCGGTTGATCTGGACGATTTCCGCGTTGTCGCCTTCCAGGCCCAGTTTTTCCCGGACGGGGACCGGGGCCGCGGTCCTGGCGATTTGCACGGACTTGGTGGTGGACTTGGACACCTGGTAGAACAGGTCGTCCATGAAGCCGCTGAATTCCAGGCTGAAGCTGCTGATGAGGGCGTGGTTGCGCGTGACGAAAGTGCCGATGCCCCTTCGGCTTACCAGGAACCCTTCCTGGATCAACTGGAGGATGGCCTGCCGGGCCGTCAGCCGGCTCACCTTGAACTGTTCCGCCAGTTCGTTTTCGGACAGGATTTTGTCTCCCGGCTTGTATTCGCCGTTGATGATGGCATTCTTGATGTTCTGCTTTATCTGGTAATAAACTGGTAGCAGGGCGTTCATTTACCGATACTTACCTTTCATGTCCGCTGTCACTTCCGCCGTCCCGGACCGCTTTGTTCCGACCGCCCGGATCCCGGCAATATTTTTACCTTCCGTTCGTCTTTTCGACCTGCAGTCCGTCCAGGGAGCCGTATTTCGTCCTGACCGCGTCGTCGGACAGGAAGCGGGCTTCCAGGTCGCGGATTTCCGGCAGCCCGATCAGCTTGTTGAACTCGGCAAAGGGCAGGACCTTGTCTTCGAGATTCCGGTTGGTCCGGTCCGCGTAAAGCTGTTTCACCGCGTCCATGACCCCCCTGGCGGCGGCGTAAATGGTCATCACCGGCACGCTGCACCGGCTGTAGCCCATCTTTTCCAGGTCGTCGAAGCTGACCAGCGGGGTCCGGCCGCCGTCGAGCATGTTGGCGCTGATGCGGATGCCCCCGGCCGCCAGGCGGTCCGCGTAGAGCTGGAGTTCGTCGATGGACCGGGGCGCTTCCAGGAAGATAAGATCGGCCCCCGCCTCCCAGTAGGCCTCGGCGCGGCGAATGGCCTCCTCGGGGCCGAAAACCGCGCGTGCGTCCGTTCGGGCGTTGATGATAAAATCCTTGTCCTGCCGCGCCCACGCGGCGGCCTCGATCTTTTTTACCATCTCTTCGAGCGAAATGACCTCCTTGCCCGACATGTGGCCGCACCGCTTGGGCCACACCTGGTCTTCGAGGTTCACGCCCGCCGCCCCCGCCTGCTCGAACTCCCGCACGGTGCGAACGACGTTCACCGCGTTGCCGTAGCCGGTGTCCCCGTCGGCCATGACGGGGATGGAGACCGCGTTGACAATGTTTTTGGTGTGGACCAGCACCTCCTCGAAGGTCAGGAGCCCCACGTCGGGCTGGCCCAGCAGGCAGGCGGAAAAGCCGTACCCCGAGCACTGCACGGCCTGGAAGCCCGCCATCTCGATGATCCTGGCCGACAGGCAGTCGTAGGCTCCGGGCATGACCAGGATTTCCGGGGCATCCAGCAACTGTTTGAGCCGGGTGGTCTTTTTCATCGGCTTTCCGCCACTACGGCTTTTCTTTTGAGAATCGACGTGTTGGTGACCATAAACCCCCCCAGCAGGCTCAACCCGACAAGGTCCGAGATCCAGCCCTGCATGATGAGCGACAGGGCGGCGATGGCCAGCACGCACCGCCATGCGGCGTTGACCCTCCTGCGGTACCAGCCCGTCACGACGATCGAAAGCGCCCATACGCCGAGGGTGGCCGTGATCAGGGCCTCGCCGATCTCGTGCCACGCCCCCAGCCCCAGGAGCGCGTTTCCGTACACCACCATGAAAGGTAAAATGAACCCGGAAACGCTGATCCTGGCCGCCTGGAAACCCGCTTTCATCGGGTTGCAGCCGGCTATCCCGGCGGTCGTGTACGCCGCCAGGGCAACCGGCGGAGTGATCGGCGCGTAGCAACAGTAGAAGAAAACGTAGAAATGCGCAACCAGTAGCGGCACGCCCATCTTCACCAGGGCGGGGGCGGCGGTCACCGCCATGATGATGTAGCAGGCGGTGGGGGGCAGCCCCATGCCCAGGATGATGG
>LUZZ01000206.1 GCA_001603845.1 Syntrophobacterales bacterium Delta_01
CTGCTCCTGCTCCTGCTGGCCTACCTTGTCCTGAGAAATATCGTCAAGCTGGTCTTCGAGCGCAGGCGGGACGTCCCGGGCTCCCGGCTCAAGGTGAGGCTGGTCATTGCCTCGGTGGGGCTGACGCTCATTCCGGCGATTCCCCTGTTCTGGCTGGCGAGCCAGTTTATCTTTTCGAGCCTCGACCACTGGTTCAGCGCCCAGATGGAACGAGCGCTCGAAAGCTCGTTTTTCCTGGCCGAACACTACGTGGAGGAGGAAGGCGAGAAGCTGATCCAGGACTGCGGGGTGCTCGCCTCTCGGATGGCCATGCCGACGATCGGCAACCAAAGCGCCGAGTCGAACCTGCCCTATGCCCGGGAACTCATCGCCCACAGCCGGATCGACGCCCTTTTTGTTTTCGACCCCAAGGGCCACCTGAAGTGGAGTTCCAAGCAGCAGTCCTTTACGGGAATCGATCCTTCGGTGCTGCGCAGCAGTTTCCAGAAGGAGAGCGGCAAGACCGTCGCGCGGATCATCCGCCAGTTTCCCGACGGCCGCACCGCCATCGCCGTGCAGCTTCCGATTCCCGCGTATGCGCCCGGCAGAACGGACGAGCAGGTCCTGGTGGCGGTCCGGCTCGTTCCGGTTCAACTGGCGGACAAGCTGGAGCTGATCACCAACGGCTACGAACATTACCTGCAACTGAAGATGCTCCACAACCCGCTCAAGAGAAGCCACTTCATCACCTTTTCCATCGTCACCATTCTGGCCGTGTTCGCGGCGGTGTGGTTCGGCTTCTACCTGGCGAAAAACCTCACGGGTCCCATTCAGAAGATGGTGGACGCCACGCGGCGCATCGCCGACGGAGACCTCGACGTGCGGCTGGAATCGGGCCGATCCGACGAAATCGGAATGCTCATGGAGTCCTTCAACTCCATGACGGCGGACCTCATGGAGGGCCGCGAAAAGCTCGACCGCGCCTACAACGAGCTCCAGAGCACCAATATCGAACTCGAAGACCGCCGCCGCTACATGGAAGTGGTGCTGAGCAACATCGCGGCCTGCGTGGTGAGCGTGGACGCGCACGGAAACATCGCCGCCATGAACAAGTCGGCCGAAGCCCTGTTCGGGGTGAAGGCAGAGGAAGCCAGGGGCAGGCACTACGAAGACTTCCTGGACCCGTCGCACCTGGAAATCGTGCGCTCGTTCGTGAGCACCTACGAGGCCGGGCACCCGCCCAACCTGGAGCGGCAGGTGCAGATGACCGTGGCCGGCACCCCCATGTCGGTGCTCATCAAGGTTTCGGTCCTGCGGGACGACGGCGGCCAGTACATGGGGGCCGTGGTGGTCATGGACGACCTGTCCGAACTGGAAAAGGCGCAGCGCATGGCCGCCTGGCGCGAGGTGGCCCGCCGCATCGCCCACGAGATCAAAAACCCCCTCACCCCCATCCAGTTGAGCGCGCAGAGGCTTCGGCGGAAATACTCCGCGATGGTGGAGCAGGACGGGTCGGTGTTCGACGAGTGCACCCGCACGATTATCAACCAGGTGGACCACATGAAGCACCTGGTCAACGAGTTCTGGCGGTTCGCCCGGATGCCCAGCGCCAATCTCGCCCCGTGCAGCCTCGCGGAAATAGTCGAGGAGGGCCTGAGCCTCTACCGGCATAATTTCAGCCGGATAGCGTTCCGCCTGGAAAAAGACGACTCGATGCCCCTGCTCCGGCTGGACCGCGACCAGTTCCGGCAGGTGATCATCAACCTGGTGGACAACGCCGTGCACGCCCTGGGACAAAACGAGGGCGAGGTCGCCATCCGGCTCGCCTACGACCCGGTGCTGAAGATCGCCCGCCTGGAGTGTGCCGACACCGGCCAGGGCATATTGCCCGAAAACAGGATGAGGGTCTTCGAACCCTACTACTCGACCAAGGAGAAAGGAACCGGCCTGGGGCTCGCCATCGTGTCGAGCATCATCGCCGACCACAACGGGTTCATCCGCGTGCGCGGAAACCTGCCCAGGGGGACGGTGTTCACCATCGAACTGCCGGGATAGCGGGAGCGGACAACCGGAAAGATGAGACAAAAAGTTCTGATAGTCGATGACGAGATAAGCATTCAACATTCGCTGAGCGGCATTTTGTCGGACGAGGGCTACGGGATCAGCCTGGCGGCTTCCGGGGAGGAGGCGCTGGAAAAGGCCAGAAAAGACCCGCCCGACCTCATCCTGCTCGACGTCTGGATGCCGGGGGCCGACGGGATCATGGTGCTCAGCGAAATCAAGCGGCTCTACCCGCAGCTTCCGGTGATCATCATCTCCGGGCACGGCACCATTGAAACCGCGGTCAAGGCCACCCGGATGGGGGCGTTCGATTTTATCGAAAAGCCGCTTTCCATCGACCGCGTGCTGGTGTCCATCCAGAACGCCATCGAGTTCTCCCGCCTGGAGGAGGAAAACCGGCTCCTGCGCAAGAAGGCCAACCGGCACTGCACGATGACGGGGCAGAGCGCCGCCGTGGCCGCCCTGAGGGAGCAGATAAGCCGCGCCGCGCCCACCAACGCCACCGTGCTGATCACCGGCGAAAACGGCACCGGAAAAGAGCTGGCGGCGCGGATGATCCACCTGTCCAGCCGGCGCAGCACGCGCACCATGGTGGAGGTGAACTGCGCGGCCATCCCCGAGGAACTGATCGAAAGCGAGCTGTTCGGCCATGAAAAAGGCGCGTTTACGGGCGCCGTGGAAAAGCGCCGGGGCAAGTTCGACTCGGCCAACGGCGGCACGCTCTTCCTGGACGAGATCGGGGACATGAGCCTGCGCACCCAGGCAAAGATCCTCCGGATCATCCAGGAGCAGGTTTTCGAGCGCGTGGGCGGCTCCCACCCGGTCGAAGTGGACGTGCGCATCGTGGCCGCCACCAACAAGGACCTGGAAAAAGAGATAGAACTGGGCCGCTTCCGGCAGGACCTCTACTACCGGCTCAACGTCATCCCCCTCCATGTGCCGCCCCTGCGGGAACGGCTGGAAGACATCCCGCTGCTGGTCGAAGAATTCGCGGCGGAGATCGCCAGCGAGAGCGCGCTCGGGAAAAAGAAGATAGACCCGGCCATCTACCCCGTCCTGCAGCGCTATCCCTGGCCGGGAAATATCCGGGAGCTGAAAAATTTCATCGAACGGCTGATCATCATGACCCCCGGCCAGCTCATCGGTCCCGACGACCTGCCCCTGGATTTCATCCGGTCCAGGCACCAGCCCGCCGTCGAATCCTCCTACCTGGACTGTGCGACCATCAAGGAGGCAAGGGCGAGCTTCGAGCGGAGCTACCTGATGAGAAGGCTCGAAGAAAACGGCTGGAACGTATCGGTCACCGCCGCCAAGATCGGGCTCGAAAGGACCCATCTTCACCGCAAAATGAAGGCCCTGGGGATCAAGGAGGCGGGAAACGACGGCGCGTGACGCCGGCGGCGCTCACGTACCGACGGGTTTCCGGAAAACAATCAGGTCCATTTGTAGAGGGGCGCGAAATGACATGAGAAAAACCAGCCTCATCGTCCCGGTTGTCGTACTGTTCGTCGTGCTGGCTGCGGCTGCTCTGGCCGATGCCGTTTATCACGGAAACATCCGCAGCCGCGTGTTCCACCAGAGCGGGTGCCGGTATTACAACTGCTCGAACTGCACGGTCGAGTTCACCTCCAGGGAAGCCGCGATCCGGGCGGGCTACCGGCCGTGCCGGATCTGCAAGCCCTGAACGTCCGCCGTCCCTGCGGACACGGGCGCATGACACGTGCCGGTGGCCGCGGCGGGCAAAGGCCGGTCCCTGCCGCACCCTACCTGATCAAGGGGGCCTGGATGGGCTCCACGTCTTCGGTGTCCAGTTCGACGCTCACGGATTTTTTGATGATGTCCACACCCACCACCAGCCGTCCCCTCTTGGGGTCGATCCGGTGGAGGAGTCCCACGCAGCCGGTGAGGGGGCCGCGCATCACCTGCACCCAGTCGCCCTCCTTGAGGTACTGGTGCGGGCTGATGGGCTGCGAGGAGCCGATCATCGTGCGCAGGTTTTCTATCTGGTAGGCGGGGATGGGCAGCGGGCCTTCCGAGTTGCGGATCAGGCTCAGCGCGCCCGGGGTCTTGAGGATGTTGAGGTTGGTGTAGTTGTCCAGCACCACGTTTACGAAAACATAGCCGGGGAAAAGCGGAACCTGGATTTTCTTCCTGCGGTCCCGCCGTTTGCTCCAGCACTCCATGAGCGGCAGAAACGCGCAGATTTCCCTGCCTTCGAGCCGTCTTGTGACTTCCCTTTCGTGGTTGACCTGCACATAAATCGCAAACCAGGCCAGCTCCGATCCCGTAAGCTTGGGGAACGAAACCGGGCCGGAAGGTCCGCCGGCGCATGTGTCTCTGAATTCAGGCATGTCTTGGATCCGTGTGCATGGGCTGGTAAGAACTACTTGGAAAACAAGTCCCGCAGGAGCCTGGTTTCACGCTTCGCGCGATGAGGCGCGGCTTAGTAAAAGTAGGTGGATTTTTTCCTCTTCTGGCGCCTTCCGGCCGCCCAGCCGAGAAGCAGCCCCACCAGCAGCACCACGGCGCCGGCCATGAACCACCGGATGAGCTGGGACATTTTCAGATTTTCATTTTCCTGCACAAGCGTCTGGATATTTTCCTGGGCGCTTGCCAGCGTGGTTTTCGCGGAATCGTATTCCGACTTCAGCTTCAGGTAATCCGAAGAGCCCTTTTTCAATTCTTCGTAAGCGCTGTTGAGCTTGACCAGCTTGTCGGTCAGTTCCTTTTCCTTGTCCAGGAGTGCGGTCCTCTCCTTTTCGGTCACCCCCAGCCGCTGTTTGATGGCTTCGTTTTCGGAACCGAATTCCTTGGCGATGGACGAATCCGGCGGCCATGCCCCCAAAAGGCTGCTGGGGACCCAGCCATCCCTGGTCTTGCCGTTCGGATCGGTATAGCGCACCAGGGTCCACCCGTGCTCTTTGACCAATTCCACGGCGGAGGCCGGAGGGATATTGGTGATGACCTTGCCGCGATTTCCGGGTACCGCGCGAAGCGCCAACTCCTGATTGTCGGTGGTGTACATTTTGACCGCGAGGACCGGTGCGGTCGCCAGTAACACGGCCACGAGCGCCGCGAGCAGGGAAAAGGTCTTCAATCCGCTCATATCCTTCCGCCTCTTAGATTGATAATTTATATTGAAAACATCCGGGCTTGCCGGGCATTATAATTTCCCGATCCTTGAGGAGCAAGGGAAAACCCGGAACACCGCCTTCGGCGGGTCCGTGGAGGAGACTGAAGAAGTGACCGATTCAGAAAAACCACCCGAACTTATCGACACCCATGCCCACCTCGATTTTCCGGAATTCGTGGACGACATCCCCTCGGTGCTCGCCCGCGCGCAGGCGGCCGGCGTGGGCACCGTCATCACCATCGGCATCAGCATTGAAACCAG
>LUZZ01000207.1 GCA_001603845.1 Syntrophobacterales bacterium Delta_01
GATTATGACAGACTGTTTTCAACGGACATCCTTTTTGTTTCGTGTTTTCTCTCGACAAGTCAACACGTTACATGATGTCCGTTCCTTTTTTCAAGCACTATGATGAATAATCCGGGCTAATAGTGATGGCACTTTTTTCCTCAAATCAGGTGATGGAAACAAAACTTGGTATAGCCCCGATTCGGAGGGTGTTTTCCATGCCGACGTAAAGAGCAAGGACAGCTCAACAATTGTCCAGAACACCGATGGCTCCTACACGCGGACCACAAAGTACGGCAAGGTCTATAATTTCGATTCATATGGAATACTTACAGAAATAGAGGACAGAAACGGCAATACAATCACTTTTAGCTATAATGTAAATAAAGAACTTATCCACATAGCTGATAATATATCGGGAAGGTCAGCCGACATCGCTTACGACGGGGGAAAAATAACACAAATTACAGAACATGTTACGGACTCCTCCACTCGAACGTATACGATCTCTTACGACTCCGGGCTTCTTACCGGTATCTCCGATCAGCTTGGGCATACCTGGCATTACCAGTATGATCCCGCTTATGGCAACAAGATGTCTCAAAAAACCGATCCATCCGGCAACAATTCCATCTACCACTACAATACGGACGGAACGCTCCATGACACCGTCGATTCTAACGGTATTACTAAAAGCCTTGAATACGATGCCGCAAACAGCACCACCACGGTTACCGAAAAAGATGGCGGGGTATGGACACATAAGTACTATGCTGAATTCAATGTCCCACTGGAAATCACCGATCCATTGGGAAATAAAACAACTTACTCCTATGATTATTCAAAAAATCAACTCCTTTCTATTACTTATCCTGATACAACCTCTATATCATTTGAATACGACCCGAATACCGGCAATTTGCTCTCCCAAACCGACAGGCGCGGGAAAATCACCACATTCGCCTACGATTCCGACCCTCAAAAAGGAGGGCTTGGGATTAGAGTCACTGAAATAGTCGATCCCGCCCAGAAAACGACCCACATCACCTATGACGCCAATGGAAATATCCATACCATCACGGACCGGACCAACGCCACAACGACCTTTCTAAGAGCGGACGCAAAGAAAAACATCACCGGCATCATCGATCCCCTGACACATCCATTTCAATATGACTACCACGATCAAAGCAGTAATTTGGGCAATCAGGTGATGTCGGTAACCGATCCCACCTCGCGCACTATCAATTTTACCCGGAACAAGTTGGGAAGTATTCTCACCGTAACCGACGCGCTCGACCACACCACATCGTTTGCTTACGACAACAGCGGAGAACTTGTAACCTCAATAACCGACCACCTCACGAATTCGACTGTTTTCGGCTACGATCCGAACGGCAACATCAATTCCGTAACCGATCCGGTGGGAAATCCCCCCACCGGATATACCTATAACTACCGGGGACAACTGACAAAGATCACCGACGCCCACGGTGAGGAAACGATATTTTCCTACACGACTACGGGATGCTTCTCCTGCAACGGCGGGGGTGAAAAGCTCACGTCCGTGGAAGATCCGGCACATTCCATTACGAATTTCACCTATGGCTACGATCTCGAAAACAAGCTGTATGTCACCACGATGACGGACCCGCTCCAAAAAACCGTAATTTCCACGTACGACCCCCGCACTCGGCAGCAGGTGGTGACGGATCGGAAGGGAGACCAGATCACTTATGCTTATACCGCCACCGGAAAACTGGCAAGCATTACCTATCCGGACCCCAATCACCCCCAGGTGATAAGCACCTACAACGATCTGGACAGACTGACCGATACGCAGGATTCTGTCGGAACCACCCATTACGTTTATGATGATGAAGGAAGAGTTACCGACTATACCGACGCCAACGGGTACGCGCTGCATTTTGTTTACTACCCGACGGGGAGCCTCCAGCAGATCATCTACCCGGATTCCGGCAGGGTGACCTACACTTACGATGCCGCAAACCGCCTGGAACACGTTAGAAACTGGCTACGCGACACGGTTTATGAGGAGGCGACCTACACTTACGATGCGGCGGGAAGGCTTCAGACTTTTACCCAGTTTAACGGAATTCAAACGGCTTACACCTTTGATGCCGCAGACCGGCTGACCGATACGGTGAGCGCGGTCGCAGAGTACCATTTCACCCTGGATGCCAACGGGAACCGGGTTCAGTCGCAGCAAACAGAGCCCCTGGCGGCCCTGCCTCCGGCGGGTGCCGGTATGATCGACTTCGTCTACAATGACGGGAAAAACCGCCTCCTCTCAGCCGGAAATATTAACTACGGCTACGATTTTGAGGGGCAGCTTTCAAGCGCAGGCGCCACAAGCCTCACCTTCGACTACGACCATCGCCTTGTGGGGATCGGCAGCGACATGGAATTCTTCTACGACGGGCAGGGCAACCGGTTGAAGGCCGTTAGCCCGGATTATTCATCATAGTGCTTGAAAAAAGGAACGGACATCATGTAACGTGTT
>LUZZ01000011.1 GCA_001603845.1 Syntrophobacterales bacterium Delta_01
GGGGAGGGGGTCGTCAGTGCCCGGAAATACGACACCCTCCCCTAACCCCTCCCATCGCAGGGAGGGGGATTTTCATTCGTTCCATTATTTTCGTTCGTTCCACTATTGATGAATCTTAATATCCTTTTGGGCAACGGCCCCTTTCCCCGCCCCCCGGATTCGGCCGCACGCGCTTGTGCGTGCGTGCCGAGCGCTCGGCATTGCGGCGGTTGCCATGTGTTCCGCAGGGCGCCGCCGCGACGCCAAATTGAGCCGCAAAGCGGCGTGAGGGTGTGGGGGCGAAGACTCCGATGGTGATTCCCCCTCCCTTCAATCACGGCCGGTAGGTTTCTCCCGTTTCCCATTCATGAAAACTGCCCGATTTGCCGATTGTGATACCGGCAAATGACCGCATCACGTTCATTCCGATATCACCGGTTCAGATGAGGAAACCATGAGGAAGCGCGCCGCCTGCGCCGCGGTTTTTATCATGCTGATGCTTCAGGGGGCGGTTCCCGGCGTTCGAGTCGGTGCCGCCGACCTTATCCAGAAGATCCAGCCCGCCACGGTCGTCATCGTCGTCTACGACGAGTCCGGCCAGGCGGTGGGCCAGGGGAGCGGCTTTTTTTTCAAAACCCAGGGGCGCGTGATCACCAATTTCCACGTGCTCGGAAATGCCGCCATAGCAAGGGCCCGGGTGCATGACGGGCGGGAATTCGACATCGTTTCCATCGTGGCCGAGGACCGTGCCGACGACCTGGTGGAGGCGGTGGTGGATTCGCCCTCCGGGACCCGCTACCTTTCTCCGGCCGGTGAGCCGGCAAAACCGGGCGACCCCGTGATGGTCATCGGCAGTCCGATGGGGGTGGAGAAGGTGGTCAGCCGGGGAAAGGTGCTGGCGGTCGAGGAAATTCCGAAATTCGGCAAGTGCATCGTGCACAGCGCCCACTCGTTTCCGGGGTCCAGCGGCAGCCCGCTCATCAATTCCCGTGGCGAGGTGGTGGGCATTGCCACAGCGGCGATGCCCGGAAAGCCCGATCTGAATCTGGCCGTGCCGCTGGAGCGGTTTTCCGGGCTGAACTACAAGTTCAGGCAGCTCGCAAGACTTTCCTCCCGTGCCCCGGCACGCCCGGCCGGCCGGCCTGAGCGGACTTCGGCCGGGGAAGTCCTGCCCGAAGACCCCCGGGATCCGGCGGGACAGGTGAAACTGGGCATCAAGTACGAACTGGGCCGCGGGGTGCCCAGGAACTGTTTCGAAGCGCTGAGCCTTTATCGCCGGGCGGCGGACCAGGGATATGCCGAGGCGGAGTACCACTTGGGCCGCATGTATCACGACGGAAGGTGTACGGGGAAAAATCCCGGCGAGGCGGCCCGGTGGCTGGGCAAGGCGGCCGAAAGCGGGGTCGCCGCAGCCCAGAGCCTGTACGGCAACCTGTACTTCAACGGCGACGGGGTCCCCATGGACCGGGTAACCGCCTGCATGTGGACCATACTCGCTTCCTCCCGCGGCGACCGGGAAGCGGCCAAGGTGCTGCGGTTCCTGTCGGCGGAACTGACCGAAGCCGAACTGGACAAGGCCCGTGAACGGGCCGAAAACTGGGAGCAAAAAAAATAAGCACAGCCGGTCCGGCCGCTGTCCTCGCGGCCGCAAGCCTTCCGATGCCGCTCCTGCGGACTGCCGGTTCGTTAATTTTCTTTTACCATTGCCGTCCTTTATGTATATTCGACACGATGTATTTTGCACGGGTTAAGCGAGGCGAAATTTCGGCGGCCCCGCCGATCCGCTGGACTGCAATCGGGAGAATAGGTTGCTGAACATAGCAACGCGGAAGAGATTCTGGTTTGCCGCAATTGTCGGCCTGTCCGTCCTTTTTTACACCATAAAGCATGCCGATTTCGACAAGCTGGCAAGTCACATCGGGGACATTAACCCTCTATGGGGCGCCGCCGTGTTGGTTGCGGCCTTCCTGAGCTACGCGTCCATCGCCGGCGTGCTCCACAGGCTGTTGCGGGGCATCGGTTTTCCCCTCTCTTTTTCGTCGTGTTTCAAGATTTCGCTTCTCTCGTGCACCCTCAACTACCTGATGTCGGTCGCCGGCCTGAGCGGAGTGGCCGCCAAGGTCTACCTGCTCTCGCGCGAGAAGATCCATCCCAGCAATACGCTTTCGGTGTCCATCATCCACGGCTTTCTCACCAACACCATCGCCGTGCTGTTCATCTATCTCGGTTTTTTCTACCTCTACAGCCAGAAACAGCTTTCCGGCCGGAGCCAGGAGGCCGGCATAGCGGTCCTTTTCATCGCTTTCGCCATGACCTGGCTGACCATTCAGACCATCGTGCACGAGGGGTTTCGCAAGAAGGTGTGGGCGATTTCGCTCAAGGCGGTCCTGGGGGTGTGCGCCAGGATCGGCAAACCCCACTGGGTGAGCCGGGAAAGGGCCGAGACTTTCTTCGAAAATTTTAACGAGAGCCTCAACATGATCATGAAAAACGCCGGTGTCCTGCTCATCCCGGCGTCGCTGGCCCTCATCGACTGGGCCACCATGTTCCTGTGCCTGAAGTTTTCGTTCGTGGCGATCAACTACTCGGTGAGTAACCAGACGCTGCTGGTCGGGTTTTCCATCGGCCTTTTCATGGGGTTGTTCTCGCTCACCCCGGCCTCCATCGGGCTCATGGAGGGCTCCATGGCCGGTTCGTTCTACCTCATGGGAGTGGATTACAACTATGCGCTGCTGGGCATCATGATCTACAGGCTGGCCTACTACTTCCTGCCCATCGTGAGCAGCGTCTTTTTCTATAAGCAGTTTTTCCCGCCGGCGGCCGAGCGGGGAAAGGCGGAAAAGCGGCGGCACGTAAACGTTTAGGAAGACGGGGAAGCCCTCTCCCACCGTTGTCGAGTGAGATCGCCCCCATGCGTCACCCCGGCAGCGTTTGTGGGCCGGGGTCCGGTGTCTTTTTCGCGTTAACGACTCATACCGGAAGCGGACAAAGGACAAAGACGCCGGATTCCCGCGCAAAAGCGTTGCGGGAATGATGGTCTTGGGGGTTTACGTTCCCTTGTGAAGCCCCACGTTCCGGCAACAGGCCGGATACTCGTATCCAGGTGCGCAGCGCAAGAGGTTTAGCGGTGCATGCCCACCGCCTCTTGTCCTTCGGACCCGGATACGAGTATCCGGGCCACCCTCTCATCTTGCCGTTCTTACCGGCACCATATATTTCCGGACAAGCCCCGAGCGCTTCCGGCCGGGAATCCGGCGTCCCTTCTCCTTCGGCCCGTCGAAGCACCCCGAAAACCCGCCCCTATTTTTTCAGCTCGACTTCCAACTGCTCGGGTTTATACAGGTAGGACAGGCGCGCCGAGTCCGGGTTGCTGTTGTCCAGGGTGAGCAGCACGGTCACGTCCGAACTGTCCCAGACCAGTTTCGAAGGGGTATTGTCGGGGTGTACCGGCTCTCCCAGTTGGCGGGACAGGATTTCCTTCATCCGCGTAAAACCGATTGCCGGAAAATAGACCATCGCGGTGTAGAAACGGCCGTGGTGGAACCCGTAAATGATCTGGTCCACTTTCACGTCATCCACCAGG
Source organism: Syntrophobacterales bacterium Delta_01 (assembly GCA_001603845.1). Taxonomy (GTDB): domain Bacteria; phylum Desulfobacterota; class Syntrophobacteria; order Syntrophobacterales; family Syntrophobacteraceae; genus SbD1. Next base: position 3,563 of record LUZZ01000011.1, read on the forward strand.
AGCGGGTCGTTTGTCTTTTCGTAAAACGAAAGGTCTCCTTCGCTGGCAATCTGGCAAAAGCCGGAAAGGGAGGCCAGGGAGGTCCCCCATCGCACGCCCCTGAAGTTGTCCGGCCGCGCGGCGGCGGGGGTGCCGCCGCCGCAGCCCGAAAGCAACAGCAGCAGGACCGCTGCGATCACAAACTTGAAATTTCGTTTCTCGGGAATAAACATCGCACGTAAACCTTTGCGTGTTTGTGAAATTCATGCTTCGCCGCCGCGCGGCCCGACACGGGGGAGGACCGGTTCGCGGCGCCGCTTCGCTGCTATGGTTTCAGGGGAAATACCGCCGGCGTCCGGCGGGCTCGCCCCTTCGATCCGTTCACCCGGCAGGCAACTGCTCCCGTGTTTCGTTTTCGATCAGCCTGGTCTTGGCCGGGGCGTCGTTCGAATCTGCGTCCAGCATTTTCTTGAGCCCCTCCTTGTACCATTTGATCCCCGCCCTGGTGGCTATTTTCTGCTCCCCCACGTCCTTGGGGAACCGGTCTTCCGAACACCGGCCGAGGATCATCAGCCGGGTGTCCGCATCCAGGGCGGAAAGGCCGGAAACGAAAAGCACGAAGGCGCCCCACTCCGCCGCCGAAGGACCGCCCCACTTTCTCATGGTGTGGAACAGCCGGTAGCACACCAGGGCCGCGTCCCGGTCTTCTTCTTTCTGAAAGCGGGTCCCGCTGTACAGCCGGATCGCTTCCCGCCCGATTTCACTGGTGAAATTGAGGTAAAACCACCGCAGGATATAAAAATAGCCTTCGCGCGTCAGTTCCCGCCCGGCCCAGTACAGCGGATTGCTGACGTTTTTCATGTTGATCACCAGCTTGGCGGCTTTATAAATGTGGCGGTTTTTCCTGAAAACCTTCAGGACCGAGCTCTCGTTTATCTTCTGGTACACCTGGTAATATCGCTGGAAATCGCTCAGCTTGCGCGACCCCAGGTATTTGAAGGGAACGGCCGATGCGAGCCGGTTGATGCGCGTGCTCACGCGCTTTACCAGCTCCAGGCTGTCCACGAGCGATGCCTCGAACTCCGGTTTTTCGACCTCCGGATGGTACACCGCGCCGATGGCCCGCACGATGTTCATCGCACGCCGGTTGAGCGCATCGAACCCCAACTGGAGATCCCCTTCGGGCATCTCCCACACTTCCTCGCGGAAGCGGGCGATCATCTCCAGGGACTGCTGTTCCAGCGGGCCGGGCGAAGGCAGAAGATCCAGTTCGTGCTCTTCGCTGAAGCGGTTTTCGAGCATCGCGCGCAGGCGGCGCCTGACGTACCACCTCAGTATCAGGAGCACGCCCATGGTGGTCAGCGTCACCAGGATGAGAAACGCGCTCATCCAGTGTTCGCGGACGAGATAGACCAGCGTATGCAGTCCGATGGGACCGTTCATAGTCAGTACCGGGCTAGAACGGGGCGGAAGCCTTATCGGTTTCGGCGTCCGCCGTGTCCTGCCCGTCGCCCTCCGCTATCCAGCTTTTGAGCTGTACGAGGCTGTCCGTCTCCCATGCCGGCGTCAGCCTGTCGGCAAGGAACCTGGCGTACAGGCTGTCCAGGGCGGCAAAGACTTCCTCGATGAAAAACATCTTCTCCAGGAACTTGCCGTCGGGGTCTTCCGACCCGTAATCGGGAAGCTGCTTGGGCGTTTTGAGGCCCTTGACGGCCCAAAGGGCGCTGTCCAGGGTCAGCAGGTATTCGTTTTCGCCGACCATCAGGAAGAGCTGAAGCTCATCGACCACCTTGCCCTGGCGAAGCGCCGTCCGGGCTTCGTGGAGGAAATTGGCCTGCGAGGTGCATATCACGCGTTCCTTGCCGTCGCCCGGAAGCACCAGCACCATGCGCTCGCCCAGGTGGATGTTGGCCACCTTATCGCCCGCCTGGATCGACCCGCCCAGCTTCTCGATGAAGTACCAGATCCAGGTGAGAAAATCGAAGCCCAGAAACCGCCCCTCGGACATGGCCGTCGGGGACTTCACCGACACCATCGAACTCAGCACGTCCTTCTGGCGGGGTGAAAGGGCGAGGCCGTTGAGCGCCCACTGCACGTGATAGAGCGGAACGGGAAACAGCCGGAAATACTTCTCGAAATGCTCCAGGAACGAATCGAGCATCTTGCCGCTGGTCGAGCCGAAGATCAGCCAGTTGCGCACCGGGTTCCACACCGTCTCCGCCGCGCTGGGCTGGGGCAGAGCGCGCTCCAGGAGGAAGTTCTGCATGTTCTCCTGTATTTCCTGCCTCTCGGAGCGGGAAGGCCACTTGTCGTTGTTTTCCTGGCGGAACTTCTGGACCGCCTGTCTCACGTACTGCTTGACCACGATGGACGGGACCTTGCGCTGGTCCAGCCTGAAATTGAACGCTACGTATTCACCCTTGCGATACGATCCATATGAAAAACCGGAATCGAAAAAATCGTCCCAGTTGGCGAAACCGACCGCCTGCGTCTGGCCTTCGTCCGGTTCGGAGAAGGCGCCGCCGCGAAGTTTTTCGTCCGTGAGGCTCCAGAAATCCTCCGTCTGGGGTTCCGGAACGAAAAAGCGCGTAAAGGTAGAGGAAGAAGAAGATATTGCCATGCTGTTCCTTTTAAAAGATAAAGAGTACCGGAAATACGGCGAAAATTCCCGCAGCCCCAAAAAACAAAGCCGGATTTCACCGGCTTTGTGCGTCCCATGCTCCATGAACGACTTCAGTGCCCGGCTGCCGCATCCACCTCTATCCAAAACGGCCGGCCAAGTCAATATCTGTTTGGACGCTCGCTACAGCATTAAGAATTGTAAAGAAATCAAAATCTTACGGTTTTGACTATCATTTCGAATTCCTGCACCTCTTCCGGGCTCAATTCACGGCGCAGCAACTTCTTGTTCACCAGGATGGGGCACTTCTCGTGAAGGGCGAGGGCCACGGCGTCGCTCGGGCGGCTGTCGAAAATCTTCTCCTCACCGTTGATGTTCACGTAGACCTTGGCGAAAAAGGTGTTTTCGTGCATTTCGTGAATCTCTATCCGGTTGAAGACGGCACCCGTGTCCTTGAGTATCGTCAGGTACAGGTCGTGGGTGAGCGGCCTTTTGGGTTCGACCAGCCCTTTTTCCTTGGCGATGGCGGTTATTTCCGCATCGCCCACGAACATCAGGAAATAAAGGCTGTCGTCTTCCGACTCCTTCAGGATGACCATGTTACCCTGAATCCTGTCGGTTTTGATATAGACTTCCTTGGCCTCGACAAAGTTAGGGTATTCCATCAATGCCTCCGTCATAGTTTTCCGATCATTAATACTAATTCACGAAATACCGGTTGTCAGCACTCTGCCGGGGAGTTTATACGGCGCACGTCCCGGCCCCGCGGGAGGGCCGAAGCACCGTCGGGCGCCCGGCGGACGGCAAGGCCTCTTCCCTGTCCGCACGGCCCGCGCCCCTTGTGTGGAGTCCCGTTCAAACTACACTGATTGGCCGCCGTTATCTACTCTTTCCTCCACCGCGCGCCAAAAAAGCCGTCCACGTCGTGCCGGTGCGGCCACGACCGCAGGTAGGGGCCGGAAACCATGTCCGCGCAGCTTTCGGGCAGGTAGTCGGAGGCTTTGTCCAGGCCGAACTCGGAGTGGGCCTCGGAAAAGGTCCGGGCGACGGTTTCGTTTTCGTCGGCCAAAACGGTGCAGGTGGCGTAGACGAGCGTCCCGCCGCTTTTGACGAAAAGCGCCGCCCTGTCGAGAAGTTCCGCCTGGAGTTGGGACATGCGGTAAGGGTCTTTGATGTGCCGGTTCCACTTGATGTCCGGGTTCCGGCGGATCGCCCCGAACCCGGTGCAGGGGGCGTCGATGAGCACCCGGTCGAAAAGGCCCGTTTTGCCCGGGTCGAGCTGGAGAAGGTCCGCGTCCAGGGACCTGATGATGCCGATCCCCTGCCGCTGCGCGCTCTTTTCCAGGTCTTCGAGCTTCCAGGCCGAGCGGTCCACGGAGACCACCTCGCCCTCGTTTTCCATGAAGATGGCCAGGTGGGCGGACTTGACGCCGAACCCGCAGCACAGGTCGAGCACCCGGTCGCCGCGGGCGGGGGCCATCAGGTGGGCCACGAGCTGGGAGGCTTCGTCCTGGGCCTGGATCCAGCCCTCGATAAAGGCGCGCGTGCGCGTCATGTCCCGCCGGGGGGCGGGCACGCGCAGGGCGTGGAGCAGGTGGGGCGAGGATACGGCCTCCACCCCGTCTTCGGCAAGCGATTCGACGGCCAGCGCCCGGGTGGCCTTCAGCGTGTTCACTCTGAAGGCCGCCGGGGCCACCCGGTTGCTGGATTCGCAAAACAGGGCGGTCTCATCGAACCCGATCTGCCCGACAAGCTTTTGCACGAGCCAGGCCGGATGCGAGGTCGTAACGGAAATGAAGGCTTCCGGGTCCTTTGCCCTGTCCGGCCAGTCCCAGTCCTCTCCCCTTCTTGCGGCTTCCCGCAGCAGCCCGTTGATAAACCGCACCACGTGCACCGGCTGGCTGGTCTTGGCAAGGTTTACCGTCTCGTTTACCGCCGCGTGGGCCGGCACCCGGTCCAGGAAAAGGATCTGGTAGAGCGCGAGCCGGAGCAGCACGCGGACGGGAGCGGCGATCTTTTCCGGCTTCGTCTTGCTCAGCCGGTCGATATGCCAGTCCAGCCGCCCGCGCCAGCGCACCGTCCCGTAAACCAGTTCGGTGAACAGCGCCCGGTCCCGCTCCTCCAGCCCGGAGTGGCGGTCCAGGGCCGCCCGGATCAGGCGGTCCGTATGGGATGCTTTTTGTTCGAGTTGCAGCAGGATCTGGTAGGCCAGAATTCGCGCGGTGACCATACTATCTTTCCCGGAGGGCACGGGTTCAAAGAGGCGGCGATGCCTTGCCTGAAACAAGGCGTTCCGGGCCGGAAAATCCCTTGAAACGCGGTGCCCTGTTATATTTTATTAACTTCAGCGTTTTGGAGTGCGCACATTTCCTTCAGCACGGATTCAACCCGGTCTATCGAGACCTGGGTGTTGAAGCAGGGTCCAAAGGGGCGCTGGTTGAAGATACCGTAGACGGGAAGAGGCGAAGTGTCCTGAATTCCGCTGGTGAGGTCCCTCTCGCACGCCACGGCGATGATGAGATCGGGACGCCTTTCGAGCACGATCCGGCGGGCGATGGTGCCTCCGGTGGCCACCGCCAGCCCCACTCCGTATTTTTCGGTCAGCTCCAGGAGGTCCTTGATGCGGCACTTGCCGCAGCGCTTGCAGTTCTCCACCCGATAGGTGATTTTTACCTTGCAGTCGCTGTTTTGGAGGCAGTGGGGCATGAGGAGCAAAATGGAGCGGGGCGGGGACCCGTTGCGGCAGTGAGCGAGCACCAGTTCGTTGTTCACCGCCACGAAAGCGTGCTGGACCTGCTCGCGCTTGATGCCGGCCAGCTTGCCGACCCCCACCAGCACCGGGAGCAGCACCTTGAGGGCAACGCTTCGAATGGTCCGCGAAAAGGGAACGTCGCGCCCCAGGGCCACCACCACGATCAGCAGCCCCAGGCTGAAAAGAACCGCCGCGCAGACCAGCGCGGTGATCACCCCCATCACGGTCGGCAGGTACGGCGAAATGCGGCCGAACCCGTAATAGGGCACCACGAACAACAGGGCGAGCAACCCCGTCGAAAGCGTTGCCACCAGCGCGATGAGGCTGATGATGAGCTTCTTTTCCGAAGAATGCGAGGCCGGTGCGAAATCCGAGACCGGGGTCTGCAGGGGTTCGGTGTTATTTTCCACGTCTATTCCAGAAATGAGCCTGCCGGTATGGGACGGCCCCGAACAAAGTCTTGCGCGCTCATCCGCCGCTGGCCTTCCATCTGAAGATCGCCGATTGCCAGCGCCCGCCGGTCGCCTCCCATGACCACCAGTCCGGATTCGGACATGCCGGCGATCTCGCCCGGCTCTCCGTCACCCGTCCAGGCGAAGGCGACGGCCCGGAAACACTTGATGCGCTTCTTTTCGTACAAAAAATAGGCGCCCGGATGAGGATCGAACGCCCGGATTCTTCTTATAATATCTTTTGCCTCAACATTCCAATCAATCCTGAATTCTTCCTTGCGCAGAGGGGGCGCGTAGGTAGCCAGGGACTCGTCCTGCACCTGCGGAACGATCCGCCCGGCGCACCACCCGCCGAGGGTTTCCTGCAGCAGTTCGGCTCCGGTCTGCGCCAGCCTGTCGTGCACCGTCCCGAAAGTGTCGCCTGCTTCGATGGAAATTTCCCGGCGCGAGAGCACCGGGCCGGTGTCCATCCCCGCGTCCAGCAGCATGATGGAAATGCCGGTCGTTTCGTCCCCGGAAAGGATCGCCCGCTGGATGGGCGCCGCTCCCCGGTACCTGGGCAGAAGCGAGGCGTGAACGTTCAGGGTGCCCAACGCAAAAGCGTCCAGGAACTCCTGCGGGAAGATCTGCCCGAAGGCCGCCACCACGGCGCACTCTACCCCAAACGATTTTATCTTCCGGATGACTTCGGCACCTCGGATGCGCGGCGGCTGGTATACCGGAATTTCGTACCGGTTCGCCAGAATTTTGACAGGCGGCGGCGCCACTTTTCGGCCGCGCCCGCTCGGGCGGTCGGGTTGGGTGACGACCAGGCGGACCGGGGCACCGGATTCGACCAGGGTTCGCAGTGACGGGACGGCAAAATCAGGGGTCCCGAGAAAGACCAGGCCCGGCAGGGGAGAGTCCGTTATACGGCCTCCTTTTGTTTCTTTTTCCATTTTCTCTTGAAAACATCCCTGGTAACCGGACTCAGGTGGTCGATAAACAGCTTGCCGTCCAAATGGTCCATTTCATGCTGAAGAGCAACGGCGAGCAGACCCTCGGCGTTGATTTCCACCTTATCGCCCCTGCGGTCCATGCCCGAAACGACCACTTCCTCGTATCGCTTGACGTTGGCGTAAAATTCCGGAACGCTGAGACAACCTTCTTCCCAGGAGATTTCGCCCTTGGCCTCCATCATCTCGGGATTGATCAGCACGATCAGGCCGTAGTCGGACTCTTCCTTCTGGATATCAATCACCAGCACTCTGACGGGTTTGCCCACCTGGTTGGCGGCCAGCCCTATCCCGGGCGCCTTGTACATGGTCTCGGCCATGTCGTCTATAAGCTTCTGTAATTCCCCGTCGATGATTTCGACGGATTGGGCTTTTTGCCGCAAAACCGGGTCCGGATAAGTACAGATATCTAGTTGAGCCATTGCCGCTTCCTCGGTCCAGAATTGAGCATCGAGCAGAAGATGCTGAACTCGAATACCATTACTGCAATTCATTGTAAAATTTTGAGCTAATATTTTCAACTGTATTAAAAGCCTGACGAAACAGGAGCCCAATAGGGCCGCCCCTCCCGGACGGCCGCCGGAGGTATCGAGCGCAGCGGCACGGATTGTGCTTAGTGTTCAGGCATCGGGCGCGACGTTCCGATAAAGTGATTGAGAACAGTTCGCGCCTGAGGGCCATAGCCTGAAACGACCTCGCCTGGAAAGGATTTCACCGTGCAAGTTTGGAACGGTTCCGCGGATGCTCCGCAAATCAGTGTCATCATCCCCGCAATGAACGAGTCCCAAGGGATCGCGGCGGTCATCGCCAAAGTGCGCCAGGCCGTGGAAAAGCTGGGCCGGTCCTACGAAATCATCGTGGTGGACGACGGCTCCACGGACGAAACGGCCGAAAAGGCGTTCGCCGCCGGAGCGGTGGTCCTGTGCCATCCGTACAATATCGGCAACGGCGCAGCCATCAAAACGGGTATCCGGAGCGCCTCGGGAAACGTGATGGTGATGCTGGACGCGGACGGCCAGCATCCGCCGGAACAGATCCCGCAAATGGTTGAAATGCTTTCCAAGTACCACATGGTGGTGGGCGCCCGCACCTCGGAATCCGAAACCAGCGCCCACCGCAATTTTGCGAACCGCGTCTACAACTGGTTTGCGAGCTACGTGTGCGGCCGTAAAATAGATGATCTCACCTCGGGTTTTCGCGCGGTGAGGGCGGGGGTTGCCAGGGAATTCGTCAACCTGCTGCCCAATACGTTTTCCTACCCCACCACCATAACGCTGGCCACCGTGCGTTCGGGCTACAGCCTCGCCTACGTGCCCATAAAAGGAGCCCGGCGGCACGCGGCAACCAAGAGCAAGATCAAGCTGTTCCGCGACGGGTCGCGGTTTTTTCTCATCCTTTTCAAGATAACGACGCTCTTCACGCCCATGAAGATTTTTCTGCCGGCAAGCGCCGTTACTTTTTTGACAGGCGTGGGCTACGGCCTCTACAAGATCTTCATGCTCGACGGCCGCTACGGGCCGACTTCGCAGATGCTCATCGTGTTTTCCATGCTGATCTTCATGATCGGGCTCATCTCCGAGCAGATCACCCAGTTGCGGTTCGACCGCGCCATCCCCTTTGCCGGCGAGAAGCAAAAAAGGTTTTGGGCGCGTGAAACCCTGGAGAGCGCCTCCACGGAAGTCGTCGGCGAGAATGCCCCGGTCCCGGCTCCCCTGGCAAGGTTCGGGAAGCATTGAGACGGAGGACGGATGGCGGGTGTCGGATAGCGGAAGATGGTATTGATATCCTCCGGAAGCGTCGTTGAATTTTATTTGGAAAGTGATTGGTATTGTGGATCAAACGCCTTGAGATATGGGTAAAAACGAAATAGGCCGTTTTATTTTCCCATGTTTGCCTTGCCTGAACCCTTCACGGGTTTTATATCCTACCAGTAAATATCGTTGATTTATCTACTAATTTGGTAGCTTATCCGAAACGGTCCCGGCGCAGGACCGGGGACCGCCAGGCGCGTGTTGACCCCGAGGGGGCCCCAACTGAAATCGAAGGGCTTGCGGATATTCGTATTGCTTTGCGCCGGGTTCGTGCCGGTGCTGGTCGGGGCGGCTTTCGGCCATGCGGCGGGGCGGGGGCCGCTCAAGGTGGGAAGCCCGTTTCCCGTCTTCGCCCTGTCCGATCTCGACGGCCGGCCGGTCGAGCTTCCCGGAGACGCCGCCGGAAAGATTGTGATCGTTCACTTCTGGGCGAGCTGGTGCCCGCTGTGCGTGGGCGAGATGAACGCCATCCAGGCGTTGCGGGAGGCCCGCGGCGAAAGGGAACTGGCCGCCTATTCGGTGGCCGTGAACGATAAGACTGAAGCGGCCCGCGCGTATCTCAGGAAAACTAATGCAAAGTACACTGTTTTGCTCGACCCGGCGGGCGCGGCGGCCGGGCGGTGCGGCGTGCAAAGCGTTCCCACCACCTTTATCTGCGACCGCGGGGGGACGATCCGCTTCAAGATCCTGGGCGAAATAGACCGCGCCGGGCTCGAAAAGCTGCTCTCTACCCTGCTTCCCTAGCGGGCGGGAGCGCACGGCGGCCCCCGGCCGCCGCCCCCTGTTCGGAAGGAACGGATGCGAAGCTCGGATAGGTTCTTCATCTTCATCGGGGGCTGCCTGGTGCTGTGCGCGGCGGCGCTCCTGCACGCCCACATCGCGGCGAAGGCCGCCCGCGAACCGATGGAGCGCCGGGCGGCGATGGTGCGTACCCTGGAGCTCACCGACCTGTGCCTGTGCACCGAGGCGCGCTACACCCGGCATCCTTCCCAGGCCGACCGGCACGCGCCCTTTCAGGACTTCCCGGCGTCCATCGAGCATTTCCCGACCGGTTCGGTCATCGGGCCTCCGGCGTCCCTGAGGGGGCACTGAGGTGGGGTGGATCGAAAAGCAAAGAAATATCGTAGACTTCGCGATATCCTCCCTGCTGAGGCGAAAAGGCCGGAACCTATCCCTGCTGCTGGTCACCACCCTGATGACGTTCACCCTGGGGTCCGTGCTCTTTTTTGCCGGCGCCGTGAAGCGGGAGGCTTCCGTCGTGCTGCGCGGCTCCCCCGAAATGGTGGTGCAGCGGGTCATCGCCGGACGCCAGGATCTGGTGCCCGCGGACTACATCGAAAAGATCGCGCGCATCGGCGGCGTGGCGTCCGTTAAACCGCGCCTGTGGGGTTACTATTACGACCCGGCCTGCGGCGCCAACTATACGGTGATCGTGCCGCGGCGGCGCGCGCCGCGCAGCGGCGAAATAACGGTGGGCCGGGGCATCTCCCGCGCCAGGAACGCTTTCGAAGGCGATATGCTCTCCCTCAGGGCCTTTGACGGCCAGCCGCTCATTTTTGCCATAAAAGAGGTGCTGTCCTCGGAGTCCGAACCGGTGTCCTCCGACCTGGTGCTGCTTTGCGAGCCGGATTTCAGGAAGCTTTTCGGGATTTCCGGCCGGTCGGCCGCCGACCTGGTGCTGCACCTCAAAGACGGGCAAGACCCGCGGGCCGTCGCCTCGCAAATTGTCCGGATGCTGCCCGATACCCGACCCATTCCTCGCGGGGAGGTCCTGCGCACTTACGAAGATCTTTTCAACCGGCGAAGCGGCCTGATGTCTCTGGTGCTCTGGGGGGCCGTCCCGGCCCTGGTGATCCTTGCCTGGGACCAGGCGGCGGGGCCCGGCGACGACGAAAAAAAAGAGATCGGCATCCTGAAGGCCGTCGGCTGGGGCGCGGGGGACGTGCTCCTGGTAAAATCCTGGGAAAGCGCGGCCGTTTCGATCTCCGCGTTTCTGCTCGGGATTCTTCTCGCGTATGCGCACGTTTTCCTGGCGTCCGCATCGCTTTTCAAGCCAGTCTTCCGGGGCTGGTCGGTGCTCTCCCCGGATTTCAGGCCCGTGCCGGCGGTGGATTGGCACAGCGTGGCCGTCCTTTTCCTGGTAACCGTCGTTCCCTGCGTGACGGCCACGGTAATCTCTTCGTGGCGGGCATCGGGGATCGGTCCCGATGAAGTGGTGAGGTGACGGCGGGAGGTGCCGCAAATCCTATTAACCCCTAAAAGGAGGAGTTATGAAAGCGTTCGCTTCGGGGCTTATCTTCTTGTGCCTCGTCCTGGCCGCTATGCCCGTTTCGGCCCAGGCGCCCCGGCAGGAAGACATGCAGAGCTGCCGGTATTGCGGCATGGACAGACAAAAATTCGCTCACAGCGCCATGATGATCGAATACGAGGATGGGACCATGGCGCCGATGTGCAGCATCCACTGCGCGGCCGTGGACCTCGCGATCAATATCGACAAGACCCCGAAGCTCATCACCGTGGGCGATTACAATACCAAAAAGCAGGTGAACGCCGAAACCGCGTGCTGGACCATCGGCGGAGACCTGCCGGGGGTGATGACCAAACGGGCGAAGTGGGCCTTCGAAAACAGGGCGGATTGCGAAAAGTTTTCCCGCGAGCACGGAGCGCAGGTGGCCACGTTCGACGATGCCATGAAAGCGTCGTACGAAGACATGTATGCGGACACCAAGATGATACGCGACAAAAGAAAGATGAGGCGTCAAAAACAGCAGGCGCAAAGCGGGAAGCAACGGCCGTGAAGAGAAGAGCGGTCATCATCGGCATCGTGTTGAGCCTGGCGCTGGCGGGGGCCGCGGCGGCGGCCGGGCCGGTAAAGCCTTCGAACCGGGACAAGTGCCCGGTGTGCGGAATGTTTGTGGCCAAGTATCCCGACTTCCTGGCCCGGATCGTGTTCCGGGACGGTTCCTGTGCGTTTTTCGACGGCGCGAAGGACATGTTCAAGTACTACCAAAACATGAAAAAATACGCCCCCTTGAAGACCATGGAAGACATCGTCTCCATCTACGTGACCGACTACTACACCCTGGAGCCCATCGACGCCCTGAAAGCGCACTACGTGGTGGGAAGCGACGTCACCGGCCCCATGGGCCGTGAGCTGATCCCGTTCGAGAAAGAAGACGACGCGGCCGAATTTATGAAAGACCACGGCGGCAAAAGGCGCCTGGGATTCGACGAGGTGAGCCCCGAGTTGATCCGGAGCCTGGACTGACGCCCATTCGTGTTTAAAGCGGAGATCCGCCGGTGATAGAGGTAAACAACGTCGGGAAAGTGTTCAACGCGGGAAGGCCCAACGAATACGCCGCCCTGAGGGACGTGAGCCTGTCCATCCGGGCTCTGCGGACCACGGTGCTCAAGGGGCCGAGCGGTTCGGGCAAGACCACGCTCCTGAGCATCCTGGGGTGCATGGCGCGGCCCACTTCCGGCCGGGTCATGCTGGGGGAGCGCGAGATCACGAGCCTTCCCGAAAGGTTTCTCGCCGAAATCAGGCGCGAGACCTTCGGTTTCATCTTCCAGAGGTACAACCTCATCGGGGGAATCACCGCGCTGGAAAACGTAATGCTGCCGGCCTACCCTTGCGGGGAGAAGTTTTCCAGGCTGAAGGAACGGGCCGCCGGTCTGCTCGACCTGTTCAACCTCTCCCACCGGGCGAAATCGAAGGTGGAGTGGCTCTCGGGCGGGGAAATGCAGCGGGTGGCCATCGCGCGGGCCATGATCAACGATCCGGGCGTACTGATCGCGGACGAGCCCACGGCGCACCTGGACACCACGCTTTCCGAGGAATTCATGGACACCATGCGCCGCCTGAAAGAAAGCGGCAAGACGATCATCATGGCAAGCCACGACCCCATCGTCTACGCTTCGGCAAGCGTGGACTGCGTGGTCGAGATGAGAGACGGCAGGGTCATCGGCGAATCCGCCACCTGCCGTCCGTCCTCCGTTATCCGCCATCCGTCCTAAAACCCGACTGGACTCCCGGTGATCTTCTGAAAGCCGCTCTGGCCGACCTGCCAGGCTTTTACGGTTTCGGAGAAATACCATTTCTGGGTCAGCGTGACCGTCTGGAGGGTGGGCGAATCGGTGCGCCAGTACTGGTAGGTGACGATGGCCGTGGCGATGGGGGCTTTATCAGGGTGGTTGATTTCCCGTATCTGGTAGTCGATTATCCGTACCTTGCCCTTGAAATTGTCCACTTCGGTCCAGAACCGTTCCCTTTTGGCCTGGTCCACCCACACGGACGCCGCCCGGTAGTCTTCCCACCTGAAGGCGCGGTTGAAGGCATCGACGCTCTGCTTCAGGATTTCCTGGGAACTGCCGCCCGAAAAGGACCCCATGGCGCCGCAGGAGGCCATCGCTGCCGCTGCCGCCAGGCAAAAGAGGACCGCGGCAATTTTCGAGACAGTTTTCTTGCGATAGGACATAGTGGTCTCCGTCCGGCAGGGCAAACCACTCCCCGCGCGCTGGGTTGATTTTAGGGGTGCATGAGCAGGAGGCTTGCATTTTCGGCTCATTTCGGCATTCTGATACAGAAAATCGTTACAGGCAAGCTTATTTCAACGCCTTGCAGCCGGGCAGGGCGTGCGGGGGGGAAGGGCGCAAAAATGTTTTCCGGGCTCGATTTCGGTATAATTCCGGCCCCGCATGGGTTAGAATGAATCTATCCTGAAGACTATCCCCAATGTTTGAGTGAAATACTGATGCCGCAATACGTCTGGTGCAAAAACGACGAATGCCGGATTCCCGCATTCCGGTGCATTCTTTGCCGGCAGGACTGTTACAACCTGCGCAGCACGGGGGATGGACAGGTAGATGCCGCGTTCGAAGTCCTGAAAAGCTCGGGAAAATTCAAGGAGTGCTTTATCATGAAACGCAGGGAGAATTCGGAAGCCCGGAACCAGCTTTCGTTTTTCGAAAAGGAAGAAAAAAAGGAAGACGCGGAGACCTCCGGCAACGAGGACAACGGTCACGACCAGAGCTACGATCACAGCGCTTTCATCCTGGAAGGACAGAACCTCAAGCCGTTTTCACCGGAGGAGTACACGGCATCCATCATCTACCAGGCGCTGGAGTCCTTCAGCGTCGAGTGCAAGCTGGTGCGCCCCGAGGAGCAGGGAAACATGGTTTTCGAAGGCCGGAAGCCGTCCAAGAAAACCGTCCCCATCCTGGTGAAAAAGACCGGGGAATGCGTGATCCTGAACTCGTGGGAGGAACTGGAAGCCCAGCCCGAACAACTGGCGGAAACCCGCGACGTGGTGGGCGCGATGCCCGTAAAGCAGGTTTTCGTTCTGAAAAGAAGGTAGCCGCAGTCCGTTTGCGCCGTGCATGCGTTCCGCGAAGTCGCGACGCCCGGCCGGGCCGCCGCGCAAAATTTGCTTCTCCGCCGGTTCAGGGACCGGGCAGCAGCAGCGTTATCGCGGGATAGATCCGGGTGAAATCCGGCCCGATGGCGTGCACGATGAGATCGTTTCCCTGCCACTCCTGCGTGCGGAACTGAAGCGGTCTGCCCTGTTCCGTACGGACCGCAATCCCCCCGGACAGGTTTTTCCCGTCCTTGACGATGAGGCTCACCCCCCGGCCGATGGGAAGCGAGGTCTGGGCGACGGTGATCACCAGGCGGTTGCCCGCTTCGATGGCCGTCGTGAATTGCAGGTTTTCCCTGGCGCGCCAGAAATCCCCGAAAGAATCCATATCCACCACGGAAACCCCGGCGGGAAGGTTGTCTAGAAGACTCCGCTCGGCCGTCAGCTTGTAGTCGCGGTTGGGGTGGATGAGCAGTACGGTCGGGGCGCCGTTTTTGGCGTTCTGTTCGATGACTTGCAGCCAGCCGGCCACGATGTCCGGGCAGGTGGGGCAGGTGTCGCCGGACATCGCCGCGTCCGAAATGGTCATGGGGATTTCGAAGATATTCGAGATCGTCCCGTGATAGGAGGTGTCGTAGCGGCACCGGTAGGGAAAGTTGGTCAAAACGTCGTTGGCGCTGACCGAAGAATCGTAGCTGTATCCTAGTTCATCCAGAACGTTTATCTGCTCTTCGTTCCAGTACAGGTACCCCGAACGGAACGTACGGACCGAAGCCCCGGTATCCCTTTCCAGCACGGCCCTGGAGACTTCCGCCTCTCCGTAGACCGTCCCGCCCGTCGTCGCGCCCAGGTTGACGCATTGCGAATCGTTGGGGTCCGGGCACGCGAATGCCGGGTGGTAGGAATCCTCGGTGTTGCCGGGAGAACCCGCCGGGAACACGCTGCCGTCGCCCCAGTCCGGGAAATGCCCCACCGTGTGGCTCCCGATCCTCTGCCCCATGGGGAGCAGGGCCGCCGCCTTGGCCTGGTTGCCGTCGTAATAGTCGCTGGACAGGTTGTCTTTAAAATAATGGGTGGTCACGTTATAGGTGGCGTGGAGGCCGCGGATGTTTTCCAGGTATGCGAACTGGCCCATCATGTCCATGCTGGTCCTGGCGTCCACGTCGTGCGTAATCATGAGGGCCGCGCGGTTCGTAAAGGGGCTGGTGTGCTTGGTGACGGCGAAGGGGACGCCCGACTCGTAGACGGCTCGCAGGAAGAGCATGATGGTGTCCGAAGTGGGTTCGAACCCGTTGGAGTAGGTCCTCTGGGCGTCGAAGTCGTAATTGAGTTCGTTTCGCAGGATGATTTCCTTGAACGCGAACCCCAGGGCGTAGGCCAGCCCCGTTCCGTACCGGTTCCTGGTGACCGCCGCCGAACCGTCGTCGAATCCGGCCAGGATGGAAACGTCCGCGGTGGGAGCGTCCGAGGGGGTGTAGCCGGTGGTGGGGATCACGTGCACCAGCGATGCGCTTCCCAGGCTTATCTCTTCTTCTTTCGGGTCTTCGAACCAGTGGAGTTCGCTGTCGCCGGAAGCGGTGTTCCAGGTCATGACGTAGCGGGTGTCCGCGGAAACCTGGGCCGCAATGCCGAAAAGGGCAAAGAGCCGGTTGTCCTGGACTTCCGGGACCACCAGGATTCCTCCGGCCTGGACGTAGCCGGCAAGAAGCGACACTTCGCCGTCGCTCAGCGTGGGAACGTCGGATGAAAACCTCGTGGAAGACACGATTACGGGATACGAAACGGCGTCCTGCGGGCTGGTGGTGACCACGTAGGGTACGCCGGCCACCTCCAGGGCCTGTTTGAGCGCAAACGAGTTGGAATCGGTTTGCAGGTTCCGCGCATCCAGGTCCAGGAGCGCCACACGCCTCTCCCCGGCCCCCGCGCTCGAAGCGATCGCCAGGACCGCGAGCAGCAGCAAAAAAATCCGGATTTTTCCAGTCCCCACGCCAGTCCTTCATGGCGGCGCTCAGCCGCGCTCCGCCTCCTGCCGGAAGTTTCCAATGCGCTCGTGTCGGAGTATCGACACGCGAGCGCTCCCCCTCTTGCACTTCGAGTTGAAAACGGACCTTGGCCCCGCCTTTTACCACAAATTTTAGAAAAGTTCCTGAATATCGGACAAGCATTGCGGATTAAAACCAAAATAGCGAAGTTGGGCAGAAAGTGGACGTCTCCATTGCTTCGCACCGTTTTTTCTGATATGCAGCATACCCCGTGGGCTGCCTCCTGCCCGCAGTCGCCGTCGTATGTAGATAATTCGGATTGGCGCCGGACGAAAGGCCCCGTTTTCACGGCCGAAAGGGGGCGGCACGCCGTTTCGACGGCTCGAAAGCCGGATGAAGCGAGGGGAGCCGATTACATCCAATTCTTCGATACGTGGAAAACTTCATGAAAAATCGATCCTCCACCAGTGAATACTCCCTTTTCTTGTTAAACGAGCAGGAAACGACCTGCCCGGATGAACTGGCGGGCTTTTTGTCGGATTTCAGCCTGCAGGTCGGTACAGCACTCGACGATGCCGGGATGCTCGATGCCGACCTCATCCTGGTCTACGCTCCCCGGGCGGAATTCGGTCTCGGGGCGCTGGAGGCGTTGCGGTCCCGACCGGCGCTTTTCGCAAAACCGGTGGGCCTGGTCTGCTACACGCACCGCGACCCGGTCGGCCGGCTGGCCGACGTGGAGATCCTGCTGCCCGCGGCGCCGGAGTTTTTCCGGCAGCAGTTGGAAACCCTGTGCGCCATCGCTCGGAAGGCGCGAACCCTGGCGGAACCGGAAGAGACCGAAGACGAAGTGATGGCCAAGAACCTCACTCTGCTTCGCTTCCTGTACTGCCGGCCCGATTCCGGGCTGGGCCCGGCGGTGGACACCCGGTCGCCGGTCGGCTATTCGCACCCGCTTGCGGGCCTGCTGTTCCAGGCCGCCACACCGGCGGAAATGGACATGCTCGACGAGCTGGAGGACGCCCGGCTGATCAAGGCCGGGCTGGTGGACCGGATACACCTTTGCCCCAAGTGCGATCACTACCAGATCAACTTCCGGGAAATCTGCCCCTCGTGCCGTTCGCTCAATTTCAGGGATGAGCCCGCGGTGCATCATTATTCGTGCGGGTGCGTGGGCCCCGAGAGAGACTTTACGCGGGGCACGGCCCTCATTTGCCCGAAATGTTCGAAAGAACTGCGCCACATCGGCGTGGACTACGACCGGCCCACCGCGCAACTGTGGTGCGAGGAGTGCGGCGCGAACTTCCTGGAAGCCCTGGTGCAGTGTTATTGCCTGGCCTGCGGCGAAACCTTCCCGCCCGAAGAGGCCGTGGTGCGGCTCATCAAGAGCTATACCCTCACGCCGGAAGGGCGCACGGCCGCCGAGAAGGGGACCCTGCCGTCCTTTGGGCTCATGGAGCTGCTGCGAAAGGAGATCGGCCTTTACCGGCCCGAGATCTTCCGCGAACTCTACCGCCTCGAAACCGCGTGCTGCAAGCGCTACCCGGGCTACCGTTCGACGATGATCCAGTTCAGCAGCAACGCTCTCAAGGAGGCGTTCGCTAAAAGCGGCCTCCGGTGGACCAGGGAACTCCGGAAGGAACTGGCCGAGCTTTTCCGGTCCAGCTTCCGGACCACCGATATCCTGACCCTGCTGAACGACGACGATTTCGCGGTGATCCTTACCCACACCGGTACGGACCGGGCCCAGGCCGTCGTCGACCGGATCGACAAGGTGGTGCACTCCCTGTTCAAAGTGGACTTCGACCTGCGATTCGAGGTGCAGGATTTGAGCGAAGTCGAGCCCGAACCCGTTGCGGCCTCCGCGCCGAGAGGGATGCGATGATTCAGGACTTTTCGGACGCCATCCACTACATCCTGAATTTATCCCTGGATGCGCAGCTCCGCCTGTTCTGGTTTTTCGTCATGTTCGACTTTCCCAGGTACATCCTGACCGATGTGTACATCTACCTGGTGGAGCGCTTACGGCCGTTTTTCGTGTCCCAGGCCAGGGAGAAGGCGTTCGCATCGTTTTTGACCATGAACCCTCCGCTGGTCTCCGTGGTGGTCCCCGCCCTGAACGAGCAGGATTCCATCGCCTGGACGGTGATGTCCCTGAAGGAACAGACGTATAAGAACCTGGAAATCATAGTCGTCGACGACGGATCGACCGACGCCACGCCCCAGGTGTGCCGCAGGCTGAGCCGGCTGGAAGGCGTGAGGTATTTCCGTTTCGAAGAGCGGGCCGGCAAGTCCGCGGCGCTCAATTACGGGCTCAAGCATGCCCGGGGCCGGTACGTGGTTTTTGTGGACTCCGACGCCTCGTTCGACCGCGACGCGATCTTCGAACTCATCATGGCCTTTGCCGACCCCAAGGTGGGGGCCGTGTCCGGGAACCTGATGGCCCGCAACCGGCGCACCAACCTGCTGACCGCCCTCCAGCACATCGAGTACCTGTTTACCATATCCGTGGGCCGCAGAATCCGGGCGCACTTCGGAATGCTGCCCGTCATCTCGGGCGCTTTCGGCGCTTTCATCAAGGACGTGGTGGACATCGACAGCCTCGGCGGGCACGAGCCGGGACCGGGCAACGATTCGGACCTGACCATCCGGGTGAGGAAGATCGGCTACCGGATCGCGTTCGCGCCCAGGGCGATCTGCCTGACCGACGTCCCGGAAAATTTCCCCCATTTCATCAAGCAGCGGTGGCGATGGGACCGGAACATCGTCAAGAACCGGCTGCGCAAGCACGACGACGTTTTCAACCCGTTCAACGCCAATTTCAGGCTCAAGGACGCGCTCAGTTTCTACGACACCCTCTTCTTCCACCTCGTGCTGGGCATGATCACCATCATATACCTGGCCGATATGTATACGAACTACCGGGGGATTTTCTTCCTCATCGTATTGCTGAACTATCTCATCTACTTCGTCTCGGAATGCCTGGAGCTGCTGATCGTGGCGGCCTTTTCCGGAAAGGCTTCGGACCTGTTGCTGATCGTGTACCTGCCGCTCTACAACCCGTACAAGATCTTCCTGAAACTGTTCCGGATCACCGGGTATCTCCAGGAACTGCTGCTCTATTACTCGTACAGGGACCGGTTCGCTCCGCTCAAAGTACGCTTGAGGATGATACGATGGTGAAATCGTCTATCGGGATATTCCTGCTGTCGCTGGTGGCCTCCCTGGCCTGGACGCCTGCCGGGACCTGGGCCGCCGGGGAACCGGACCGGTTCTACGGCCTGGACCGGCTCGAAGCCCTGGCGGTGGAAAACAGCCCGGAGGTGAAAGCCGCCGAGGAGCGGCTCAACGCCGCCAAGGCGGAAAGCGGCCAGGTGGGATACCAGTACGGTCCCGAGTTCGTGTTTCGCGCCACGCACGAGAGCCGGGACCGGACGGAGGGCATCTCCGACGCCGGGGAGGTGCAGAACCGCGTTTCGGGCCGGGTGCAGCAGGATCTCGTACAACTGTTCAAGGTAAGGCCCCACAAGTGCGACGAGGCGCTGGCGAAACTGGATGAGGCGCGGGCGGACCTCGACGAATCCCGCGCCAGGGCGCTGAGCGACTTCCGGCAGGCGTACCTCGACGGGCTGGGGGCAAAGCTCCAGGCCGAAGCCTACGGCCGCATCGCGGGAATCTATGCCGACCTGCTGAAAATCAGGCAAAAAAGGCTCAAGGCCTCCGAAGGGCTGCCCGGCGAAGTGTTGAAGGCCGAAAGGGAACTGGCCTCGTCGCAGACCCTCCGGCGCCGCCATGCCGATTACTGTGCGACGGTCAAAAACGCCCTGGCGCAGTCCTCGGGCGTCCCGGCGGAGAGCATCGTTTTCAAAAAACCGGGAATTCCCCCGCTTGCCGAAGAGGGGCAGTACCTGGCCGTCGTTTCCGAAAACAGGGCGCTCGTCAGGAAATACCAGGCCAGGGCGAAGCAGGAAGCGTCGCGCGGCGCCATTGCCGGCGTGGATAACGTGAGGCTCTACCCCTACGTGGGCTATTACTTCGAGGACACGGACGTGGGGTCGGGCACCCGGAACGGCCCGGAGGCCGGCGTGGTGTTTTCCATTCCCATTTTCACCGGCAAGGTCCGCGAGTACGGCAAGGAGAAGTACAAACACCTGGAAGAGGCCTGGAAGCTCGAAGAGCGCCAGGCGGCCCAGGAGGTCAAAAGGCAGATCCGGCTCGCCTACCGGCGCCTGGAACTGGCGGACAGCGGCGCGGCCGACGCGGTGAAGGCGGCCGAACTGGGCCGGGCTGAAATAAGGACCGAGAAGGCCAGGCTCCGGTCTCCCGTGGCCGGCATTCCGGCCGACCCGGCACGGGTGCTGGAACTGGAGGCCGAAGTGGAGAGCGCCCTTCTGGAAAAGGACCTGGCGGAGGTGAAAAAGGCCGCCGCGTATTACGAACTGCTCTACCTTGCCGGCCTGGACGGCCCGGCCCCGCATCGGGACATGGACAGGGGGGAAACCATCGTGGAAACGCCGGCGGCTAAGGCGCTGTGGGTCTGGAAATCCGACAGGCTGCTGGAGGAAGGACCGCTGCGGCGCTTCCTGGTCGACGCCTGCCGCTCCAAAAAGGTGGACCGGGTATACTTGTCGGTGAACCGGCGGATGCGGGCCACTTTTCCCGAAAACCCGGCCCTGGCCGCCCTGGTGTCCGAACTCCACGGGGCGGGGGCGGCGGTGTCCGCGCTGATCGGCGACGGCAACTGGGTCTACCCGGACAACCGGGACCGGCTCGACGACGCCCTGGAAAAAATCGGGGCGTACAACCGGGCGTGCCGGCCCGTGGAGCGGTTCGATGCGGTGCACCTGGATATCGAGCCCCAGTCGCTTGCCGAGTCCAAAGAGGGCGGCGTCGCCGAGAAGCAAAAGCTCCTGGAGCTTTTGGCCCAGGTCTGCAAAGACGTGAAGGCGCGCCTTCCGGAGATGGGCGAAAACGTCAAACTGGAAGTGGACGTCCCCCTGTTTTTCAGGAAAGTCTCCCGGGAGTCCCTGGACGGCATCTTCGCCGGCGCGGATACGGTCGTCTTCATGGCCTACCAGGTGAAAAACAGTGAGAAGCTGGCCGCGGCGCTGCGCGACGAGGCCGCTTCGGTCAACCGGAAGTCGGGGCGCTTCGTGGTCGGCCTGAGGGCGAAAGATTTTGCGAGCGGGGCCGAACTCGACCGCTTCGCCGATGCGATACGGGCACAACTGCGCGGTGCTCCGGGCTTCGATGGATTTGCCGTTCACGATTGCGACCAGTACCGCGACCTGGTCACGAGGTAGAAAATGCCGATTACCCGATTCAAAAGAAAACAGTCCGGCTACATTCAGGGTCCCACGGAGCCGCCCCGGCGGCGCCTGGCGGTCGGGAAATACGTCTATATCGTCGTCCTGGCCGTTCTCGTATTTCTGGCGGGAAGCTGGGCCGTCAAACGGTACATGCTCATAGAAGGCAAGGGCCTTTTCGAACCCTCCATGATAGAAATCAAGTCGAAAATCCCGGCCAGGATCATCGAAAACAAGGCACGGGTGGACGACCAGGTGAAGGAGGACGCGCCTCTGGTCACCCTGGACCGGTCGGATATCCTCAATGAGCTGGCCGCCAAGGAAACGGAGCTGAAAAAGGAAAGCGTGCTGGCCCGGCAGAGGATCCTGGCGACCGAAAAGGAACTGGAAAACGCCAGGGCGAAAAGGGGGGCGGCCGACGGGAGGCTGAGTGACGCCGGAGCGGAACTCGGCCGCGCAAAACGCCTGCTGGCAAGCCAGGCCATCACGCGAAGCCAGTTCATGGTCCTGGACACCGCCTTCCGGGAGAACAGGCGGGAAGCGGAACTGGCCCGGCACGAAGTTTCGGCGTGCGAGGGCGAACTGAAATCGCAGGAATCCGAATACTCGGAACTTTCCTCGAAAATGGAGCACGAACGGAAACAGTGCCGGGAACGCCTCAAGGAAACCATTCTGTGTTCCCCGGCAAACGGCATCCTCACCGAAGTGCTCAAACAGCCCGGAGAACTGGTGCGCCCCGGCGAAGTCATCATGCGGGTTGCCGATACCTCGGAGATTATCATCAAGGGCTACTTCGACATGAACTACGAGCCCATGATCAAGGCGGGCGACAATGTGGAGATCATTTTCGAGGATAATTTCAAAACCGGGGGAAAGATTCGGAAAGTCTACCCGGGCGCCCTGGTCATGGCCTCCGATTTCAAAAGGCCCTACGGGCCGGTGGAACGGGCGATCGTGACCGAGATCGTCCCGGCGGAACAGCTTCCTCCGTCCCGGATACTGAACACCCGGTCGCGAATCATCCTTAACAAGTTCAATCTCTGGCCCCTTCGTTAGGGGCTGCCGGCCCCCCCTACGCCGCTTCGCGGCCCGGTTTGGCGCTGCGGCGAACGCACGGCTCACACGCGCATGCGGCCGAATCCGGGGGGCAATGCTGTTGACTTTAGAAGCGACATTCCATGGCCCCCCCCTCCCTTGGCGGGAAGGACAGGGGACTGACGTGACAGGACATGACGACACCCTGGTTCCCCCTCCCTTGGCGGGAGGGGCAGGGGGAGGGGATTGATATCGCTCAGTTTCCCCCCCCCACCCGGCCTCCCCCATCAAAGGGGGAGGAGCTTAAAGT